>JBAZUC010000090.1:0-2505 GCA_041661585.1 Parcubacteria group bacterium | reverse complement strand
AGGATGAAAAAAAGAATCAGAGATTATATAAAGAAATTTTTCCTCATTGACGATACGCCCCACAAAGTGGCCGGCGGGGCGGCTTTGGGTATTTTTCTGGGGATTGTGCCCGGTGAGGGGGTTCTTGCAACGCTTTTCTTGGCGTATATCTTTCGCCTCAATCGCCTGGCGGCGCTGGCGGGAGTTTTGTCCGTGAATATGTGGACTTTGATTTTTGTCCTTCCAATTGCGGCAACAATCGGGGGAATCATCTTTCATATCGATCCGCGGACGCTTTCAGAGAGTTTTCATCGCTCGGCAAGTTTGGGGTGGGAATTTTTGTTCAGTTGGAATATGTTTCGCGAGGTAGCCTGGCCGTTGTTGGTTGGGTTTGTCGTGTTCGCGGGGTCAGTTGCGGCGGCGGCTTATTTCGGCCTGCTCTATTTTTTGATCAAACGAAAAAAGCTCAAAGAAAAAGAGCATTTGTTGTCTAAAGACGGGATGAAATTGTGACCTATCTTATCACTGTCCCCTGGAATTTTCCTTTCCGGAGATAGCTTTCGAGATTCTTCAGTTTTTTTCCGTTCATGATCACGACTTCCATTTTGAGCTCTTCGGCCATCTTGGAAGCGACGGGATCAAAAGGAGCGTTGAGGCCCGGATCCCATTTGTCGCCCACGATTTTGCGGAAATCTTTCCACTGGATCTCCTTTATTTTTTTCGCGTCCGCAAATTTTTTGGGGTCTTTAGTATAGACATAGTCGATATTGGAAAGATTGATCAGCGTTTTCGCTTCGTATTCTTTGGCGAGGATCACGGCATCAAGGTCGGTGGAAAAACCGGGTTTCCAGCCGGCGCCGATCAGGATCTTTTCGCGGAAATCGAATTTCTGATAGGGATTCTTGTTGATGCGCGGATGGGCGTATTTTCTGAAGATCGTTCGCAACAAGTGACCGTTGAGCCGTGTGGAATGGATCCCGATCCAGTCTCTATCATCTTTTTCAATGACGCCGATTTTCAAAACGGCGTTTTGATATTGCCGGCAGATGGATCCCCCGCCGGAAATAATTATGAAGCGATTATTTCGCTTGATAAATTTCAAAATCAGATCTTTGAAATTTTTCAGAAATTTCCAGTCTATTCCTTCCGGCGGAAATATCAGCGACCCGTCGAGAGAAATGACGATGAGTTTGTTTTTCATGATTTTACTTTTGTCATCCCGGGCTTGAATCGGGATCCAGAAAATATATTTCTGCATTAATCCCTGGATCCCCGCTTTCGCGGGGATGACAATTTGACTAGATTCAAACATGAAAGCCCCTTTTTTGCTAGACTAGAGCGTTAACTTCTAATTAACGCATGAATATGCCAAAAGGGAGACCCATAACTCTCTACGAGAGGGAGAAAATAGCAACATGGATCAGGATAGGAAAGAAAAAATTATGGATGGCGGAAAATTTAGGCAGGGACTATTCAGTCATCAAAAGAGAGATTAAAAGAAATTCAGGAAAGTACAATCTGTACATGGCGTCGGTCGCCCAGGCTGTTGCCGAGAGGAGAACCCGCAAAACGAATGTCAGAAAACTGGAAAAGCTGGAAAACCTGAAACTCAAGAAATTCGTGATTGAAAAAATAAAAGAGGACTGGTCGCCGGAACAGATCGCGGGAGCGCTCAAAGAAAATCTTCCGACGGGTGTTTCAGAAACCGTGAGCCATGAAAGCATCTACGGCTACATCTACAATTATTCGGAAAAACATTTTCATCTCTACGAACATTTGCGCACAGGCAGAAAGAAAAGAAGAAGGAAATTCAGCCGCAAAAAGCGCGGAATTGCCATTAAAAACAGGGTTTCTATCCATGTGAGACCAGCTGAAATTTCAAAGAAAAAGAACTTCGGGCACTGGGAAAATGATCTGGTAGAATTCGGCCGGAGACAAAAAGCGGTGCTGTCAGTGAAGTATGAGCGCAAATCCATGCTATGCCGGCTGCACAAGCTGGAGAGCAGGCACGCAAGAGGAAATGAAGACAGCATTGCGGAAACAATTGAATCATTTCCGTATGACTGGTTCCGGAGCGTGACACGGGACAATGGAAAAGAAAACGCCGAACACGAGAAAACCCTTCTTGATTTCAATGTACCGACCTACTTTTGCGATCCATATTCTTCCTGGCAAAAAGGCGGCATTGAAAATCTCAACAAGCTGATCCGCCAGTACCTCCCGAAAAGATGCGACTTTGCAAAAATGACCGACGATGATATTTTGAAAATACAGGAAAAGCTTAACAGCCGACCGAGAAAATCCAATAACTATTTAACTCCAAATGAAATTTTCGCTCTCAATTCTTAAAAAGGGGCTCTAAATCCTTGAACTTGCTTTTGTGAAACAATTGAGATATTTTGCCTTATATAAGCACCAAAAATCCCCCCTTTTGGGAATTTTTTCAAGTATTCTTTTTGTACGCTTTCTGATCCTATTCCGTTGTTTTTCCCTCAAATTCGTCCGTTGTGTCAGCCTGCGCGTCCT
>JBAZUC010000089.1:0-2530 GCA_041661585.1 Parcubacteria group bacterium | reverse complement strand
GTCCCGAACCAATTTCAAAGTCACTTCGTCCCCCGGATGATATTTCGAGATCAAATAAGCCAAATTTTGGTCCGGATTCACTTCGTCTCCATTGACGCTCAAAATGATATCCCCGACCTTGATTCCCGCTTTGTCCGCCGAACTGCCGACAATGACCGCCAGGCCCTGCTGTCCGCCCGGAGTGAATGTGAGCGCCCCTCGATCAAAGCTGTTTCCCGCCAGATAGGCCGTCTCTCTGGAAAGCGCGATATAATAAACTCCAAAATTCGCCCTTTTTACCAATCCTTCGCGCAAATATTGATCAATCACATACCGAAGATGATTGACAGGCACGATGAAAAATTTCGATCCATTGTTTTCCTTTCTTTCGCCCAGAAGCCCGACCACATTCCCGTTGTAGTCCACCGCTGCTCCACCCTTCATGTTGCCGCTCCATTCGTTCCCCACCGCACTCGGATCAACGAAAAGTACTCCCTGCAATTTTTCCGATGAGGCAAGCGGCCCCCCGATCGAATATGATTTTGCCCATTCGCTGGTCAGCCCCAATCCGAGCGAAATTTCCGCGTTGAAACCGCTCCGGCCGATGACCGCCGTTTTCATTCCTACTTTTATGTCTTCGGGAGCAATGAATTCCGCCACCGGAAAATTTTCCGCCCCGTCGATCTTCAGAAGAACCAAGTTGGAAAAAGGATCATTCAGAACAACTTTCGCGTCAAAGGATTTTCCGTCCTGAATAAAAATTTTGTAGACTGCGTCTTTCGCGCCAAAAAACTTGTCCCCGTAACTTGCCACCAAACCATCTGCCGAAACGACAACGCCGCTCACGGATTGACCCGCTTGGTCTTGACTTGTCTTTCCGGACACGGTTATTTCAACCACGCTGGAGGACGACTTGCTGATATATCCGGAAATATCTTGATTCTCGCTCACTGTCACCTGTTCCGTTTTGTTGATCACCATCACGTTTTCCATTCCCTTTTTAAAAAACTTGTACTTTGAGAGCGCATTGCTGGTCGCGATCCACGGAAAAACATATTTATCGACCAGCACAGAACTGATCCCCGAAATGATGAAGACAAAGGCAACAAAAAAAATAAGTTTTACTGTTTTCGATTTATAGCTTGCCATCTATCATATCACCGGATACCATCTTGAGCTCAAAAGAATAAGCGCCATTGATCCGGCCAAAAAAATTATCTTGAAGAATGCGGCTCTCGCGGTAAGCTTGTTGATAAAAAAACTGAGAATGAGCTCCCAGCCAACAAAATAAATTATAAGGGTGATAACTCCCGTTGTCAAATATCCGAACGGCCAAAAATTTTGGATCCACGCGGTTTGAGCAACCAAAAAAACCAAAAATATGCTATAAATAAGCCTTTTTTCCGGATCTATTTGATTGACGGCAAAAGAGGCCAAGGAAACAAAAAGCGTGACGATGGAGAGCACAGCCAAGAGCGTCCAGATTGGAAAAGACATGCTTGGGTTCAAATACCAGCCAAAAGCAGCTGCGTACCAACAAAAAAGCGCGGCAACGGTAGCCACATTATACATAGCTTTGGCAGTTTCATCTTTTTCATATTGCTCAAGGCGCCAGCCGGCCAGAACGGTGAGATAGAAAGCCAGCGCGGAAAACGCAATGAACAAATTCATTTCAAAAACGGGATCGATGAGCGACAAAAGAAGCACTGACCCAAGGATCAAAACTGCCGGCAAAACCGTGAACTTCCAACGTTTTGCGATGAGTCTGGCGGCAATCACGAGCGCCAAGGAAAAAAGAATTCCGAACCAGCCGGCATAGCCCGCGAAATTCACCGACAGCCAAAGATTGACGGCAAAAAGAATTGACAGGATTAGGATGTTGATACGAAGAAACATAGCTTATTTAATCAAAATTTTCTCTCCCTGGACATCAATCTTCACTTTGTTTCCGTCTTTGATCTTCCCTTCGACGATCCGGAGCGCCAATTCGTCAAGAACCATGTTTTGAATCGCTCTTTTGAGAGGCCGCGCTCCAAAAACCGGATCAAAGCCTTTGCGTGCCAGAAGTTCTTTTGCCGCCGGAGTGATATCGAGTTTGATCCCCTTTTCGGCAAGTCTTTTTCGCACCAAATCAAGTTGCAGATCGACAATGCGCTTGATCTGATCCATTCCGAGAGGATGAAAAATGATGATCTCATCCACGCGATTCAAGAATTCCGGCTTGAATTTTTCGCGCAAAGAACCAAGTACCCTTTCTTTCATTTCCTCTTCTTTGAGGATGAATTCCTTGCGCTTCTCTTCCTTGAAGCCGATTTCCTGCATTTTATAGATTATATCAGATCCGACGTTGGATGTCATCACAATGACAGTATTTTTGAAATTGACCATTCTTCCCTTCGAATCCGTCAGCCTTCCGTCATCAAGGATTTGGAGAAGCATATTGAAAACTTCCGGATGGGCTTTTTCAATTTCATCGAAAAGAGTGAGGCTATACGGGCGGCGGCGCACTTTTTCCGTGAGCTGTCCGCCTTCTTCATGGCCGATATATCCA
>JBAZUC010000088.1:0-2574 GCA_041661585.1 Parcubacteria group bacterium | reverse complement strand
GATTCGCCGAGAGCGGTTTCATTTTTTCCTTGGCCGTCAATCGCGCCACTGAAGGATGTGATGCTGTTTTCATCTTTGCTGTCCGAAGCGCCTTCCACTTTTTCCGTCGTTGCGGTCGGCTGGCTTTGCGGCTTCAAAAAGGCGCCGGCGAAGAAAAACTGGGCAGGGAGAAAGAGTATGGTCAATGTTGTTGCCAGAACGCTCATAATATAATTTAATCGGCTGTTTCGCTTAACAATTCTTCCACTTTTTCATTTTTTGACAATTCTTCCCAGTCCGGCAGTTCTCCCGCGCTTGTCACTCCCAGGCTTTTCAAAAAATCAAACGAAATTTCGTACAAAAATCCCCGAATATCAGCGGTTTCTTTGCGTTCGATGAGTCCTTTGATGAGCAAAGTCCGCAGAACATAGCTGCAATTCACTCCTCGGATGATTTCGATCTGCACTCTTGTGATCGGTCCGCGATAGGCCACAATGGAAAGCACTTCAAGCGCCGACTTTGAAAGTTCGGATCCCAGCTCTCCGCTTACCAATTGGCTGACGGTCTCTGCATTTTCCGGATTGGTCGCGAGCTGGACAGAGTCGTCTTTGCGTATGATCGCAAATCCCCTTTCGCTGTTTTTGTAATCATCATTGAGTGCTTCAATAACATCCGCAACTTCGCTCTTTGAGACATTGCAAATCTTGGCGATTTTTGCGAGCTTCAGCGGCTCTCCGGAGACGAAAAGCAGACTTTCGAGAACTGATTTCAATTTATTTGGAGTAGGCATTTATTTTTGCTATTCTGATGTCTTCAAAAATATCGGTTTGTTCGACTTCGATTATCCGCTGCTTCACCATTTCAAGCATTGCCAGAAAGGCGACGATCACTTCAACCTTGTCTTTCGATGATCCGCTCAGTTCGCGAAAGCTGGTCTCGACCCTTTTTTGCAGAGAATCCTTCAGTTCGTCAATTTTCTCTTCAAGCGTGATTATCCTTTGGACCGATTCCTCTGGCAATTTTTCCGGCAAGATTATTCCGGAAACAACCGCCAAAAACGCTTTTTTGAGGTCAAAAACATTCAGGCTCTTGGGCGGAGAAAAAATGGATGAGATTCCCAGAAGATAGTCTCGTGAAAACAGGAATCTCTTCTTTCCCTGCATTTCGGCGATTTTTTCCGATGCTGCCCGGAAAAGGCGATATTCATTGAGCCGTTCCTCAAGATCGACAATTTCTTTTTCCTCGTCAGGCGTGATCTCGATCGTCGGAAGAATGCTCTGGGATTTGATGAGAATGATCCTCGAGGCAATGCTCACGAATTCCGCAAGATTCTCAAGATCGATATTTTCATTTCCGCGGATATATTCAAGATAGTCATCGGCAACTTTTGCGATGTTTAGCCGCGTGATATCAAGTTTCTGCTCCTCAATCAGCTTGAGAAGCAAGTCAAGAGGACCTTCGAATTTTTCGAGTTGAACATTGAACATTTTATACAAAAATCGTACCACGAACGGCACGAAAAATCAACTCTGAATATTTCTCTTGAACGGGGGATATTTCAGCGTTTTGTTTGCGGCGGGACCCGGCTCGAAGCCATATTTTTGGCGGCAAATATGCCGGTGAGAACAACTATCCCAATCATTGGAAAAACAAATTTAATGCCCAAAAACAAAACAATCGGCGTAGTGATGAGAGGACCAACGGCGTAGGCTATGGGTCGAACTGTACGAAAAAAATCTATAATATCAACGTCCTGACAGTCAATTCTTTTATAAAAATAGGACTCCTTAGCGATATCAATAAGGCTGGCGCCGATTCGAGTGAAGAACAAAACCAAGGCCCAAACAAAAAGACTTTTCGAAGAAACAAAAAATATAGTGATTGTTGAAAGAGCTGTGATGACAATAGCAATTTTGATCAAGTCCCTCTCTTCAATATATTTGTCGACCAAAATCCCGCCCGGATATGTGGTGATCACGAACGGAACAAGCATGACTGTGAATATTTTTCCGATATCAGCCCAGGAAAATCCCAAATCAAGAAGGTATAGGGGTGTGTATATGACCATCAGGGCATAGAAAAATTCCATCAAAAAGGAGATATAGTAAGCGCGGAGGATATTTTTTCTTTTCCAGACTTTTGATATAAGCTTGGAAATTTTTATTTTTTTCGGACGATAATGGTCGATGTTTCGAAGCTTTAGAGCAGAAATCAGAAAAGCAATGAATATAACTATGAATGATACAGTGAAGGCCGCTTGAAAACCGTAGCGGCTCACAAGAATTCCGACAAAAAAGGGCGAAGCGAGGTAACCGGCGCTCACGATTGTCATATATATGCCTCTGATTGCACCGGTTTTTTTGTCCACAGAGCAGGTTTCGAGAAGTATGTCCAAATCCATCCACATCAAAACGGTCAGAATCATATACATCGCCAAAACCCAGGCTGAAAAATGGTTCACTGACAAAATAGATAAGAGCAAAATAATGCCACCCTTCACGGCAAGTGTGGTCAAATAAACGGTGGATTTTCCAAAAATTCGAATGAAATGGTGCCAGTTGATCACCAGCAAGAGCGCGACCAGGTTGGCGATGA
>JBAZUC010000087.1:0-2616 GCA_041661585.1 Parcubacteria group bacterium | reverse complement strand
ATAATACCTTGGATGCAAAAGCATCCGCCTTGCTCGGATTCGAAGTCGCTATTGGTATAGGCTATGCAACGCTAATATTGAATAATTTATCAGGCACAAAGAAAGCCGAGGGTATCATAGGATTAGGTACCTTGTCTTTATCACTTCTATTTTTGTTATCAATTACATGGCCGAAAAAATATATGACTTCTTCTGTTAATATTTTTCATCACAAAAGTTATTTAAATAAATCCGAAAAAGATTTGTATCTTCAGCTAATAAGCGATTCGCAAAACGCTTTTTCAAAAAATAATGCGAAGGCGAAGCGTAAAAGTCGGGTATTCAAAGAAGCATTAATTTTATTATTTGTTGCTACTTTTTTATTAATTTTATCAGTAACAGCTAAATTTTATGTCTGAGGAACAAAGGGAACAAGCGACTGAAGAGAGAAAAGATATTGACAAAGTCGAGACATTGCCACGTCCTAATGACGGTGAAACCATAGAGAAAGGTGGTTGAATTACAGATCAAGATAAAAAACGGCACAGCCTATTGTTCCAAATAGAACACGCCCTGTTCTGTGTACCATTTGTCCCATTTTGTTTTCAAAATTGAGACCCGAACACCTCAAATTCTTATGCTGGACGAATCGTCAAAAACGCCCTAGAATGCTTGAAGAGAGCGGGTTCCAGACCCGAGTAGCCCGCCAATTGAAAAAACCGCCTTCGGGCGGTTTTTTGTATTAAAGATATTTTTTATTGCGCTGCCTGTGTGAAGACATTCTTGCTGGCGTCCTGAAGCTGGGAATAGTTGTCTTGTCCCGCTATCGGGAAGAGAATATAACCCAAGCCCGAATTTGCGACTGGAACCTTGAGAAGGCCTTTTTCGGAATTTTCGAAGACGCGCTGGACAATGTCGGCGTCTTTCATATTGCTGTATTGCTCGTAAAAGCCTTTCATCTCGTCGGGCGTCATATCGGTTTTGACATTGTCTCCGATGATATTGAGAATATTGTTCACTTTATTGAAATCGGCAAGCGTCCCCAGCGAGGTCATCTTGTCTTTCAGGGCTTTCAGAATCACCTGCTGGCGTTTTGAGCGGTCGAAGTCGTTGGTTTGCACCCGTGCGCGGGCATAGCAAAGCGCCTTTTCCCCGTTCAAGTGGTTCGTGCCGATTGGCAGAGTGAATGATCCTCCGCACTCGTTGCCTTCCACAAACTGCTGGGTTTCGGCAAATCCCTTCGGCATCCTCACATCCACACCGCCCACCGCGTCGATCAATTTTTGAAAGCCCGCAAAATTGATGACGACCGCGTGGTCGTTCTTAAGGCCTGTGATTGTTTGCAACATAGCTTCCATTTTGGGAATGCCTTGGCCTTTTCCGCCACTCTCCCAGTGAGAATAAACCGCATTGATTTTGCTGTTCTCATTCGTGTCCGGGATTTTCACATAGAGATCCCGCGGAACGGAAATCATAGCCACTTTGTTGTTTTTGGTGTCAAACGACGCGACTATGATGGAATCCGCAAGGAGTCCTCCGCCGGGCATATTCGCTCCGCGCATTCCAAGAAGCAAAATATTCACTCGACCATCTTGCTCTTGCGGAGCAGTCCCTCCGCTCAAAAGGCTGGCAAAGGAAGAGCCGCTAGAGCCGGATATTTTGTTCAAAACAAATCCCGTCTTCCATGCAAAATATCCTGCGACCGCCAAAATTATGATCAATATGACTGCAAAGACTTTGAATTTTTTCTTTTGATAAAATCTTTTTCTGCTCGATCCAACTCCCCCTTGATTGCGGCTCAAAAACATATTTTTTCCTTAATATTTAAATCAAAGACAATTACAGATTGTATTCTACAAAATATACGGCCAATGGGCAAGGGAAAATTCAAATTACTATTTCGATAGTGTCGTTTTGACGCTTTTTCTTTAGGATGCTATCGTTTTTTCAGGCCAGTACATAAAAAAATTCAAAGGAGACGGGGACATGATACAAAGCGTCAGAGAATTTCCTATCGCAGTCAATATTTGCGAGCAGGTTTTGCGTGAAGTGGAAAAGCAACCTGCGTGGTCAATGGCTCATGTGATCATGAATCCGCTGGCCGCATCGCTCCCTCATAAGCATGAGGGGATGACGGAAATTTATGTTGTCACGAAAGGTTATGGAGAACTTGAGCTGGGCGCTCTCGGGATGGTCAAAGAGCGCTATCCGGTAGTCGCTGGAAGCGTGCACAAAATTTCGGGCGGCGTTTCGCATATGCTCCGCAACAAAAGCGCCGGACATTTGGAGCATCTTGTGTTTGCTCTGCCGCCATTTGATCCCGGGGACGTTCAGCTGTTGCAGGAAAAGCATGTGGAGGCCAGGACAAGGTCACTTTTTTTGCCGGAAGTGCAAGACTGTTTTGACGGGGCGAAGATCCTTCCCTATGCGTTTCCCTACATCAGCTTGAGTATCGCCTTTGGTTGGGTCATCAATGATCTGGCTCGGCGCAAACAGCCGCACTTCCACAAAAAGATCACGGAATGGGTCTTTGTGGTCGAGGGAAGGGGCTCTGTGCGGCTCAACGGGACAACATTCCCGATTGAGCCTGGCGATTGGATCCGCATCAACCCCGCGACAGAGCATGCTCTCATCAAC
>JBAZUC010000086.1:0-2753 GCA_041661585.1 Parcubacteria group bacterium | reverse complement strand
TCCGACCTGTCCTCAAACACCGGCGTCCTCTATGGCGTGAACTTGCACAACAACAGCCTCGTCCTTTTCGACCGCTTTCAGATGGAAAACGCCAATATGGTGATCTTCGCGAAGTCCGGCGCGGGGAAAAGCTACGCCGTGAAACTTGAGATTTTGCGCGCAATGATGCTCGGCACCGAAGTCATCGTCATCGACCCGGAAAATGAATACCAATATTTGTGCGAAGCCGTCGGCGGAAGCTTCATCAATATTTCTCTCAATTCCGATTATCATCTCAATCCTTTCGAGCTTCCTAATATTCCCGAAGATGAGGATCCCCGCGACATATTCCGCAACAACATCGCGAGTCTCATCGGCCTTCTCCATATCATGCTTGGAAATATCACCCCGGAAGAAGATTCGATTCTCGACAGGGCAGTGACAGAAACTTATGCCGTGAAAGACATCACGCCCGAAAGCGAACTGCGCGGCTTCACCCGCGACCAATTTCCGACAATGGCAAACCTCTATGATGTTCTTCGGAGCATGGAAGGCGCAGAAGATATGGCCATCCGGCTCGAAAAGTACACTGAAGGCATTTTTTCCGGATTTCTCAACAATCTTTCGAATGTGAATCTTTCGAGCCATATGGTTGTTTTCAATCTGCGCGATATGGAAGACGAACTCCGGCCGGTCGCCATGTATGTCGTGTTGCATTTCATCTGGAATGAGATTCGCTCCAAACTCAAAAAAAGATTGATCGTTGTCGACGAGGCCTGGGTGATGATGCAATATGAAGACGCCGGATCATTCATGTTTGGGATTGCCAAGCGCTGCCGAAAATATTTCGCCGGACTGACCACGATCACGCAGGATATCGGCGACTTTCTGGCTTCGAAATACGGAAAACCGATCGTCACCAACTCGTCGATTCAGCTTCTTCTCAAGCAGTCGCCGGCCGCAGTCGATGTGATCGGAGACACGTTCTATCTCACCGACCAGGAAAGATTCATGCTTCTTGAGTCCAATGTCGGAGAGGGAATATTTTTCGCCGGAACCAAGCATGTCGCCATTCAGATTGTCGCCTCGCACTCGGAAGACCAGCTCGTCACCTCCAACCCGGCGCAACTTCTGGCAAGGAAAGAACAAGAAGAATAAGTATAAAAAAACTATGGCTTCTCAAGATTATTACAACGCAGGCGATGAATGGATGCAGGATTATAAAAAAGATCCTTATCGGCTTATGAAAAGACGGGCGATGGTGAGGAATGTTGCCCCCAAGATATATTCGGGCGCTGAAAAAGCGTACAATCGAATGAATCCTGAAGAACAGAAACTGATGCGAAGAAAACTCCAAAATCTTCAGAAGAAATCCCCGAATTTAGCCAAGGCGCTCGCCGAAAAAAAACCCAGCGCTTTGGTTGGACTCGCCAAAAATCTTCGCCGTCAAGTTGATTTGGGGCATGATTGGCTTTTTATCCTTTTATTCTCGTTTGGACTCCTGAAAGACATATTTGATATCGCTTTTGCGGCTCTCGGAGCGATTCCCGTCGTCGGAATCGCCGGAACAGCCATCGGGATAATTGTATCCTTCGTCGGAAATCTGATGTTTTTGATTTTGACAGTGACAGTTCTCATTCTAGTCGGATCAAGCATAAAAAACCGAGGACCGGCGAAATATTTCGTTGGGACGGCAATGGAGTTCATTGCCGAAGCCCTTCCCGGCATCAGTTGGCTGCCCTGGACGCCTGTATATGTTCTTGTTTTGTATCTTTTCGTCCTTTATGACAGAGCACATCAGGATCAACGCGCCCAATCAGCCAGTATTAACATCCCCTCGTCCGGAGCCGCTGACAATTATTACGAAGACAAGCGTCTCGCAGCATAGCTTTTTTTAGAAAAAAATATTATGACTCTGAATTTCATCGAAAGAAAAAATAGCAAAAAATTCACCCGCCGGGATGTCCTGATCGGTTTTTGCGCCATGCTTGTTGTTTTGGTGAGTCTGTTTTTTCCCCAAACGGCGTATGGAGAAACTTTCTGGCTCTCTTTTCTTCTTTTTGCAATTTTCCCGGCTGCCTCTGCCGCGTATATCCTCAAAGAGCCAATCAAAAATTTCGGCATAACTCTCGGAAAACCCAAGATAGGCATCCTGCTCTCCGCGGCAGTTGTAATCGTCTTCATTTTCGCGAACTATTTTCTTCTTTTCCACACGAAATACGGCGGCCATCTCTCGATCGCCCGCGGAATCATCGGCAGTTTCACCGCCTTTCTTTTGTTTGAAATTTTCATTTCCCTCCCTCTTCATTTTTTTTGGGAATTTTTCTTCCGGGGATTTTTGCAGCTCGGCCTCGAAAAAAAATTGGGATTTTTTTCGCTTCTCCTTGCCGCGATTTTGCAAGCGCTTCTTTTTGGGAGAAGCGGATGGAGCATCTTTTTGCTTATTCTGTTTTCTTCGCTCGCCGCCGGTCTCATCGCGCGCCAAAGTCGCTCCATTTTGTATTCCGCCATATCTCTGTGGCTAATTTCAATGAGCTTGGATATAATGATAATAAGAATAGTTCATCAAATAGCCAAATAAATATATGAAAAAAAACAAAAAATAATTGTTTCCATGTTTTCAGTTTTTGCGCTTTTGCTGAATCTTTTTCTGCCGGCCACCGCATTGGCCTATACCATTTCTCTTCCTAGTTTGTTAAACGGCGGAAGCATGGATATTGATGTAAATGAAATTCTTCAGGAAGCAAACTATTCATCAATAACTCAAATCGCGC
>JBAZUC010000085.1:0-2866 GCA_041661585.1 Parcubacteria group bacterium | reverse complement strand
TATCATGGATATTATGAACAACACTCCCAGAAAATGCCTTCAATTTCGCACGCCGGCTGAGGTTTTCAATGAACAATCAAACTTAATCCGTGATAACCAGTGTTGCAGTTGAGGGTAAAATGTACCTCTGTTTCTAATTTCCTATTTTACTCCCAAAATGGCCATTTGTCAATATCTCCGTGAAACAAGCTGGCGCAGACTCATTTCAAGCCAAAATATGATGTTTCACAAAAAAGGAAAAAATATGTCAATTGACACCGCTCGCGCCATTTGATATTCTATACAACCAAACAACTCTTTCACAAAACACGAAGCATGTAACACGAAACGCAAGATTCGAAAAACGATTGTTACATGTTACATGTTATATGTTACATGACGCCGCAAGACCAATTGAAAAGCCAAATCGAATCCGCGGAAAATATTTTGATCCTCGCGGCCGAGAAGCCATCCCTTGATACGATCGCCGCGAGCTGGGCGCTTTCTCATCTGCTCAAAGACTTGGGAAAATCCCCTGTCGTTTTGCAGCAAAAGGCCGGCACGGATTCTTTTTCTTTTCTCGCTCCTCCGGAGAAAACGGAAACCGAGATCAAAAGCGCGCGCGATTTCGTTCTCTCTTTTGACACGAAGCGAAACAAGATTACCGACTTCCGTACGGAGAACAAAATCGACTCGTTTGATATTTATATCACTCCCGAAAAGGCAACCATCGACCCGCGAGATTTTTCTTTCATCCCGGCGAAATTCAAATATGATCTCGTGATCGTCCTCGGCTGCCAGAGCCTCGATAGCCTCGGATCGACCAGCGAAAAAAACAGCGATCTTTTTTTTGAAGTGCCTGTCGCGAACATCGACAACTCGGGCGCGAACGAGAATTTCGGACAGATCAATGTCGTCGACATCACCAGCTCGTCCGTTTCGGAGATCCTCGCCGGACTTTTCAAAAATATTTGGCCGGGTCTTACCGAGAAGAACATTGCTCAGTGCCTTCTGGCCGGCCTTATCGCCGCCACACACAATTTTCAAAGCAAAAAAACCACGCCCCAGACCTTTCTCGCCGCTTCGTGGCTCATCGAAAAAGGCGCCGACCAGCAAGAGGTCGTAAGAAATATTTTCAAGACCCATTCTTTTTCTTTCATGAAACTTTGGGGACGGGTGATGGCGCGCCTTCAATGGGACGAGAAACTCAAGATCGCCTGGTCGACTCTTTCGCTTGAAGATTTTGTCCAAAGCCGGACCAAACCAGAGGAACTGCCGCTGGTTCTTGAAAAAGTGAAGGACAATTTCTCGGCCGGAAAATATTTCGCAATTCTCTATTCGGAAACTCTCGGCCGCAGCGTCGCGCTGGTGCGGAACAATGACAATGAGTCACTAAAAAATATCCAAAAACTGTTAGGAGGCGAGATAAAGAATAATTATTTGGAAATAGCCTTCGAGGGGAAAAACATCCTCGAAGCGGAAAAAGAATTGTTGGGGAAACTAAAACCCTAAGGAGGACACTAAATTGTTGAATCTATTTTTTTTGGTCAAGGCGACAGAAGCGGGAGAAATCGAATCCGTAGGGATGAGACAAGCCCGTCCTGCGGATTCCATTCAAGGCACTGCTTTTTTGAATTATCTGCCTCTAACTCCCCAAAACAGGGCACTCTTTCAGAGGCTGGTGGAAGAGGCCAGGCAAAAAATGGAATCCTGAAGAGCTCTCCGGCCAATCCCACAAAGACGGGATTGGCCGCTTTTTTATTTTAAATACAAACTCGCCGCGCCGAGAAGATTGGCTTTGTTGCCAAGAGAAGAAATCGGCCGCTTTTTTATTTTGACGAGTTTGTTTTTTTGACGCAAATGACATAAAATGAAAGACATACATATGCCCGAAGACAAAAACAAAAAAACGGAGTTTCACGAGATCCACGGCGCGCACGAGGAAGAAGTGCGTCGAGTGCTTTCAAAAATGAAGCATGAATCCGAAGAACAGCAAGCGGCCGCTTTTGCCGCTGTTTTGGGTTTGCCATATATCGACCTCAATATCTTTCCAATCGATCCAGAAACATTGCGCACACTCAAAAAAGAAGACGCCCAAAAATATGGCGTTGTCTGTCTTCAGCGCGCCGGAAAAAATGTGAGCCTTGCCTCGCCCAACCCGGAAAATCCCGAGCTGCAAGAATTTTTTGAAACACTGAAAAAGGATGAGGGCTTCACGATCAAATTCTTTGTCTGCTCCCGAAGCGGCCTCGAAAAATCGATCGAAAAATACAAACATATCGCCCTCGTTGAAAGCCTTGAGGAGCTGCGCCTCACTCTGACGGGCGCCGATCTCGAAGAATTTGAAAAAAAACTCAAAGATGTCATCGATCTCAAAAAACGGATCACTGAAATTCCAACAACTGAAGTTTTGAACATCATTGTTGCGGGAGCCGTCAAAATGGAAGCCAGCGACATTCACTTCGAGCCCCAGCAGGACGGGATCCGACTTCGCTACCGTCTTGACGGAGTCCTTCAGAATATCACTGTCATCCCAGCCCAGTCATATCATTTCATAATGTCGCGCGTGAAAGTTCTTTCGGGGATGAAGATCAATATCCGCGACATCTCCCAAGACGGAAGATTTTCAATCAGTCTTGATGGAAAAGAAATTGATGTCCGTGTTTCGATTCTTCCTGGAAATTTCGGAGAGAATATTGTGATGCGGCTTTTGAACCAAGAATCCGTCGCCTTGAACTTCGGGGATTTGGGACTGCGCGGACTGGCCTATGACAAGCTGATAGAACAAATGAAAAACCCGAACGGAATGATCCTCAACACCGGACCGACGGGCAGCGGAAAAACAACCACCCTCTATGCGGCGATCAACCAACTCAACACTCCCGAA
>JBAZUC010000084.1:0-2981 GCA_041661585.1 Parcubacteria group bacterium | reverse complement strand
GAGCCGTTTTCATACGCCAGTCTTTCAATTTTTGAAGAAGATTTCTGTCCAAATATTTAGGGAATATACTGCTCTGTTATTTTGACGATTTGCTGGTTCGAAATTTCAACTATATACGGAACATCTTTCAAATGCGACCACGCTGCTGAGGAAAATATATTTTTGAACTGGTCGAATGTAATTTCCTCATTGTTCATGACAATTCCCGTTTGCTCGGCGCTGTATGTTTGCATGACGATTTTTGCGTCCGGCGAAAGCTCGAAAGTGCGAATGAGCGGATTTTGGTTGCGGATGTAATAGTCATCATACACAATGCATTCGCCAGATTTGGGACATTGGCCGTCCTCGCGAAGAGCTTTTTCGGCCGTGTCTCCCGTCAGCCATTGGATATAGTCGATATTGATATAATTTTTTCCGCTTTTGGCATAAACTTTTTTGACGAAGCCGATCTGTTTTTCCGCGACATACTGCGTTGTTCCCTCCGCGGCCACCGGCGTTCCACTCACAGGCTGCTCTACCGCTATTGGCTCTTCAGGAATATTCGTTGGCACATTTTCTGGAATATTTTTCGGCTTTTTTTGCGCTTCAATCTTTGCCGCCTCAAGCTGTTTTTGCTGCTGGACTATCGCCGCGTCTTTCATCTTGGATTCGTTTTTGATTTTTTTATAACTCCAATATGCTACGCCGGCAACCACGAGTCCGCCAATGACAAGCAACACGAGGCATCCGCCCAAGATCCAAAAGAGAGTTTTGTTTCCGCCCTGCGCTTGCACCGGCTTGGCTGTTTGCACAGTTGCATTTTCGATTTTTTTGTTTGGTTCCATATATTTAGGACTTACGCGTTTGCCAAATAATTAGCAGTTGCCACTCTGGGTATCGACCATTTTTGTTCATACCAGGAAATCCCGTTCTGGATACGTTCCATTTCCAATTTCAGGAAAGCCAGGAACGCGCACAGAATATGATTTCTCTGAGATCTTTCCAGAGTCAAATAGCACCTTTCAATTCCGCAGCATTGTTTGATTCCTCGGTGGAAAGTTTCTATCTTCCAGCGATGGTCGTTATGGCTTCGGATTGTCCCTGCATCAGTGAGAGACAAATCGTTCGTGGCGACGTAGGTAATGTCTCCGTTAGTGAAGACGATCTTACTGACCAGAACCCAGCCAAACGCTTTCAGCCAGACTTCGTGAACTTGTTTAGAAGCCCAATCCAATTCTGACACATGGAGATAGGTTCCTTGTATCAAGGAAACCAAACGATTTTCCTTTAAAGCGGCAATGAATTTCCAATCTTTCCTATCGATATTTTTCAGATTATCTATTGAGGAATACCAGCTGTCCATTAAGACATATCCAGGAGAAAACCCCCTCTTTTCGGCATAATCCAGCATTTCTTGCGCATGATCATTCTTGGTTTTCCCGTCTCTGGTCGGATCGTACGCCCTGTAATCCACCGGAATCATTTTTTCTCCGTCCGTCCAGAGCATGTTGACCAGATCGATGCCGTTAACCAATCTATGATGCTTGCCTGAATATTGTTTTTTGACCATCGGGATCTTTCTGGAATATGGTTTGTCCAAAACGGAGTCGTCGATAATCAAGTAACCTGTTTTTGGATCAACCAATGGCGCGGCAGTTTGCCAAACAATTTTAGGAGTCAATTTGTTTTTAGAAAGCCAACGACTCACGCAGTCATGCGTCATCTTAGTCGGCGAAACCTTACTCAGTTCCAAACCGGAATACTGTTTCTGGGAGGCGATCAGGAAATCCACGTACAAATCCAATGAACATTTTTGGTGCTGCATAGTGATAATGATAATTTTTATGTTTGTTTTACCCCTCTTGGGTAAATTATCTCATTATCACTAAACAGAATCAAATTTTGGTAAACGCGTAAGTCCTATATATAATGCAACATTAAGATTGAAAATAGCTCATTGAGGAGGGAAAATGTCATATACTAATACGGGATGGGTGTTGAACACACTGCGGAAAATGCTTGGGGAGGATATTCAACCAGGCAGCCTTCGAGGAAGAACAATTATCCTCTACCTAAATAAACTTACCAGGAACTCTAATGTTCTTCCCCAACTTGCCGGATCAATTATCCCTTATGTCGAAGCAGAGATTACTTCGGCCTATTGGACCACAGACGTACATTGGTTCGGTAAAGGCCTCTCGCTCCACTTGGAGCTTTCTCTCCGGTTTATGGAAGAGTTAGAGATAAAGGAATTGGTGATTTCCAGTTTAGAGGGTCAATCACCTTGTCTCACATTCCGGAATTTCCACGGCCGCGCTATCGCTCCGCTTAAGCTTAAGTCAGTGGCTCTAAGGTAGCCATCAATTTCAACCGTTTATGGGAGACGAGACTCGACAGTTTCGCCTCCCGCTTTTTTTATTTGAGAGAATTATTTCAACACTTCCCGCAAAAACTTCCCCGTATAACTTTCTTTGTGATATTTCACCACCTCCTCCGGTGGGCCGGTGACGACCACGCGGCCGCCAAGATCTCCCCCTTCGGGTCCCAGATCGATGATCCAATCCGCCGTTTTGATGACGTCCATATTGTGCTCGATCACAATGACCGTGTTCCCCGCGTCCACCAAGCGATGCAAAACTTCCAAAAGCTTTTTCACATCATCAAAATGAAGTCCCGTTGTTGGCTCGTCAAGAATGTATAGAGTATTCCCCGTCCCGCGCCGCGAAAGTTCCGACGCCAGCTTAATCCTTTGCGCTTCCCCGCCTGAAAGAGTTGTCGCCGCTTGTCCCAGATTGATATATCCCAGCCCCACTTCTTCCAGAACTTTGAGCGGTTCGAATATCCGCGGATAGTTTTCAAAAAAAACTTTGCCTTCCGAAACCGTCATCGCAAGCACATCGGCAATATTTTTCCCTTTATACTTCACTTCCAGCGTTTCGCGATTGTATCTTTTCCCTTTGCAAACATCGCACGGCAAAAAAACGTCCGGCATGAATTGCATT
>JBAZUC010000083.1:0-3069 GCA_041661585.1 Parcubacteria group bacterium | reverse complement strand
TTTTTGTACCAGTTCCTCTCGTTATTTCCCAGCCCTTTTCATTATCTTTTGCTCTGTTCGGAATAACATGATGAGATAAAACCACAATATCCGAAAACGCCTTGCCGTTAGCGGCGCGATCTCTTTTCTTTATTTCTAAATAAACGCCATTACATTCAACTTTTTGCGTAGTATACCCGTCTGGCAACTTGGCGGTAAAAACTGAATCAAACTCAATTCTTATAATAATTGAATCATCTGACCCATTGTAAAAATCTGTATGCTTAATTCTTCCAGATAAAAAATAGGGAGAAAGAGCAAAATTTATTGCCTCAATAATTGAAGTTTTACCAGTCCCGTTGTTTCCGATAAAAAGCGACAAATCTTTCGCCTCAAAAGAAATTTCTTTTATTGATCTGAAATTTTTAATTGATACTTTTGAGATTTTCATAAATTAAAATTCTAAAACTTCCCACCCTTTCATTGAGGAATCATAAGAATATTTTGCACTTCGATTTATTTTCCAGCCGTTTGGTCCATCTTGAACGGCAATGCCGCCGTCAAAACCTTTCCTGCCTTTGAGCCATGCTTGCAGAGCTTCCGCTTTGTATTTCGTGTCGTTGCTCTCGGCGGTAATTCCAGCTTTTGTATCAACAATCAAAACGCCGTTTTTCGTCTTCACGATCCAATCGGGGTAAAACAGCTTTTCCTTGTTCTCATCGGGATTGTAAAAGGAAATTGAAAAATGCTCGCTTCCTGTGTCGCCGTTTTTATGCCACCAAATGACGCTTTTATTTTTGGGAGATTCGAGGAAGTCAATAAATTTTCTCTCATTGTTTGTACCTCCGAATAGTCCAGCAGGGATTTTTTCGAACCAAAACGGCTCCATTGCGGACTTCTTAACATTCAGCTCCTCATATTGGTCGGTGAAGAACAACGCCTCGCGTGGAATTTCAATATGCTCAATGCGCTTCGCACGAGCAGATTTCTTGTTTACTTCCTGCTCTCGAACAGGGCGATATACAAGAAGCGCATCGCCAATAATTGGAGCAAGTGCCCCCGCTGGGCTCACGAGATCGTTCACAATAATTTTGTAGGCGTCAATGCGAGAAGCACCGAGTTTGTTCATTAGCCAAATGTTCAAAGCTGTTTTTAGTTTTCCCCATGATCGTTCGGGAGCAAATTTTCTGTTCTCATCAGTCTGCTTAGCGATAATCTTAAAGCAAAGTAAGTTGTAAAGCCGTTCAAGGTCATGCCGAGACATTTCTTGATCATGGCTTCCACCCTCATCGAAAAGTTCTTTTGTAAAATTATCGTAATCATCAATCTCAACGCCGACAATCAATCCGTTCGTCACTTTTGGTTTCAAATCAAGATTTTTTAGGTCGAGTTTCTTGTCAGCCACTTTCTTGAAAGTTTCTTGGAACGAATCACCGAGGTCGTTGTAGTCGGCGCGAGTCATAAAAACAGACTCGAGTTTGACTGGCTTAACATTCTTTTTGCGATAACTGCCGTTTATCGCGGGACGATTTTCTGTTTTTGATTTCGCGTATTCTGCAAGCACTTCGTTTCTCTTGTAGTTTGTATAGAGATAACCGAGATTAAGCTCTGGGTGTGCAAAGTGAATACCAAAAGGCATACGCAAAATGCGCCCGACAGTTTGAATACCAAAAGTAGGATTCTTTATTTCGCGGTACATCACAAGCACACCCGCGCGCGGACAATCCCAGCCAGTCGCGGCGGCTTGTTTGAAAAGCAAAAATGAAATGGGAGAATTATTTTTCTCAATATCTTCGAGATTCTCCTTTTCTTTTGAAAGCCAAACGGCGATTTCGTTTTCTTTCACGCCTTTGCGTTTGAGATATTCAAGAACGATCGCTTGTTTGGTCGTGCCTCCTGTTTCTTTTGTTGCTTGATCATCGTTTGGCAACTGTATAAGGACGAGTGGATTTACCTCAACATTAATATCTTTATAGAGTTTCGCTATTTCTTGTCGTCTGTTGTACGCAAGCTCTAAAAGCAGTTCGTCTTGGTCAAGTTTTTTCAATCCCTTTCGTTCAAAATCTTCCTCGGTTTGAAAAATAATCTTTTCCTTGATAAGCCCTGCCTCAACAACTTCGTTTCTCTTTACTTCAACATATCCAGCAATATCGGCACGAGTAGGGACATATTTCGGCGTAGCCGAAACACGAAGCGTTATTTTTGGCTTAATGAGTCCGTCTACGACCTCAAGTGCAAGTTCGGTATCAGAGCCGATATGTTCTTCGTCGATTATGACGACAATCTTTCTTCCGTCTTCGTGCGTTTCGTTGATAAAATTATCAAATGTAAGTCCTTGCTCGTTTTCACGGCGCAATTTTCTACTATCTTTCGTCTTGCCTTTAATTTTTTGCCAGTTTATAAAAAAGACACTGTTTTTATTGAGTTTCCCGCGAGCAAGATCATTCAAGTCAATCAAATCTAGTTCTGATGCACCTCCATAGTATTCAAAAAGTTTCTTTTTGCTCTGCTCGTACGAGTCCTCACTGAATGAGAACCACACAAAGGCGACATCGTTGCCCTCAAAACGGGGGTCGCTCACAATGTCGCGCAAAAATTGTGCGAGCATTATTGTTTTGCCCGAGCCAGTGGGAGATTTGAAAACGAGGGGGATATTATGATTCGGTAATTTCCACAGCGAAAGGAACTCGTTTTTGAGATTTGATATTGCGGTTTCTTGAAATGGTTTTAATGCAAACATATATTTATAGACGATTAATTTCCTTGTATACTTCAAGGATTGGCTCGGGAATATCCTCGACTCGAATATTTTGTGAAGAATACTCGCCTTTGTATTCATTCTTACCCCAACTGAAAATATACAGAGCAACAGGTGCATTTTTATTTTCCAGTTTCTCTATCAACTCGGTGATCTTTGATTTATCCTCTTTGAAATAGATTCCCGTCGTTCGTCCTTTCCCTTCAAAAATTTGCCACCATTCATTTTTCTCAACTTCGTTGAGAGTGTCTTCTTTCACCGCAATCATTTCTCCTGCTTGATAGGTAACGCGGATTTTCGCCTCGTCAGGAACCCTGCTTATCTTCTCGACA
>JBAZUC010000082.1:0-3152 GCA_041661585.1 Parcubacteria group bacterium | reverse complement strand
CCGTGATCGGCGGTGATGAAAATATGCCCGCCTATTTTCAAAATTTCTGGAATGAGCTTTCCAAGGCATCCGTCGACCGCTTCAACAGCGGCAATGGCGGGCTTTAGCTTTCCGGTGTGGCCGACCATATCCGCATTGGCAAAATTGATCAGCGTGAAACCGTATTTTCCTTTGCCCAGCTCTTCCAGTATTTTTTCTTCAATTATATAGGCGCTCATTTCCGGCGCTTTGTCATAGGTTGAAACTGATTGCGAGGGAACAAGGACATGATCTTCGCCGAAAAAAGGTTCTTCTCGTCCGCCGTTGAAAAAATAGGTGACATGGGCGTACTTTTCCGTTTCGGCGATGCGCAGCTGGTTTATATTATTCTGGCTCAAAACTTCACCAAGACAATTTTCGATCTCTTGGGGACCAAAAGCAACTTTGACGGGCAAGCTATCTTCATACTTTGTCATCGTGACAAATTCAACATCCGGAAAATATTTTTTTCTTGCTAATTTTGAAAAAGTGGGGAGAGTAAACGCTTTTGTGAGCTGGCGCGCCCGGTCTTCGCGAAAATTGAAAAAAATCACGGAATCTTTTTCTTCGATCGAATGAATTTTCTCATTCTCATCTTCAATAACGATCGGTTCGATAAATTCATCGGTGATATTCCGATCATAGGATTTTTGAAGCGCAGCCTGGGCGTTTTTTTCTCTTTGACCTGTGCCTGCGGTGAGAAGGTTGTATGCTTTTTCAATTCGATTCCAATTGTCGTTTCTGTCCATCGCAAAATATCTTCCCGAGAGCGAGGCAATCCGGACCGCGGGATATTCTTTGAGTCGTTCTTCAATGTCGCGGATGACTTTTATGCCGGATTGGGGCGGCGAGTCGCGTCCGTCAGTGAAGAGATGGAGATAAACTTTTTCAAGGTCGTTGTTTTTGGAAAATTCGAGAAGAGCGTACAAATGTTCGAGCGAACTGTGTACGCCGCCATTTGAGGCGAGTCCCATGATATGTAAGGCGCCCTTGTTTTTTTTGGCATTCTCAGCGGCCGCGAGAAGGCTCACGTTTTTGAAAAAGCTTCCGTCTTGAATGGAAAGAGTGATGCGAGGAAGGCTTTGGTATATAACACGGCCGGCTCCCAAGGTGAGATGTCCCACTTCGGAATTTCCCACTTCTCCCCATGGCAGGCCCACGGAAATTCCCGATGCTTGAAGCAAGGTTTGGGGATAGTGACGCACAAGATTGTCCACGGTGGGCGTGTTGGCTTGCGCGATGGCGTTTCCCTCAAGATTCGGGTTTTCTCCCCACCCATCAAGGATGATAAGATATACAGGTTTGTTCATATTTGAAATTTTATCACATCTTGTGCCTCTTTGACAAAAAAGACGAAATGATATATGATTTATCTCGGTTAATATTAATTTCAGCTTCAGTTGATAACTGAAGAATATCAACAAATATATCGTGCAAACATATAAAGTATTTGAAATGATTTCGAATTGTTATCAAATGAATAGCTTGCAAAAAAATGGAATTCAGTTTCGGACTTCTTTTGATTGGAATTTTGGCTCTGGCAGCCGGCTCGGTTTTGGGGTATCTCGCCCGCCAGTCGATTGCTAAGAAGCAACTTGGAACAGCGGAAGGAAAAATCAACAAAATGACGCAGGAAGCCGAGGAACAAGCTCGGACGGTTTTGCTTGAGGCAAAAAACAAAGCGGTCGAAGTTTTGGACGATGTCAAAAAAGATGAAAAGAAAAGGCAGGAGCAAATTTTTCGGGTTGAGAAAAGACTTGAAACCCGCGAGGAAAATTTGGATCGGAAAATGGACGAGCTGGAGAAAGAAAAAAGAAATTTGATCAGCAAGGCGGATGAGATAAAGCGGATCAGAAAAGAAACGGACGCGGCGCGGCAGGAAGAATTGAAGCGTCTGGAAAAAATCGCCGGCCTTTCCAAGGAAGAAGCGAAAAAAATCCTTCTTCAACTGGCCGAAGAACAAAATCGCGATATTTTGGCGGCCAGGATCAAAAAATTGGAAAAAGACGGGCAAGATGAGCTCGAGAAAAAAGCGCGCAATATCATGACGCTCGCGATGCAAAGATACGCGGGAAGCCATTCGGCGGAAACTACGACCTCCACGGTTTCCATTCCATCGGACGAGCTCAAAGGAAGGATCATCGGACGTGAAGGAAGGAACATCAAAACCCTGGAGCGGCTCACCGGCATCGAAGTGATAGTTGATGATACTCCCGAAGCGATCGTTCTTTCCGGATTCAATCCGGTGCGGCGCGAGATCGCCCGCATCGCGCTTGAGAAGTTGCTCTCGGACGGAAGGATTCATCCGACACGCATTGAAGAAGCGGTCAATTTTGCCAAAACCGAAGTGAACAACAAGATCAAAGAGGCGGGTGAAGCGGCAGTATATGACGTGGGCGTGGCGGGACTTGATCCCAAAATAGTCCAGCTCATCGGACGGCTTCGTTTCCGCACAAGCTATGGGCAAAACGTCCTTTTGCATTCACTTGAAGTGGCGCATCTTTCCGGCGCTCTTGCCGCGGAGTTGGGCGCGAATGTGAGTCTCGCGAAAAAGGCCGGACTTCTTCACGATATTGGAAAAGCAATCGATCATGAAGTACAGGGAACGCACATTGAGATCGGGATCAGCATTCTCAAAAAATTCGGAATCGGACAGGATGTCATTGATGCAATGAAATCCCACCACGAAGATTATCCTTTCGAAAGCAATGAAGGAATGATCATCGCGGCGGCTGACGCGCTTTCTGCGTCTCGTCCGGGAGCGAGAAAAGATACGCTCGAGGACTATTTAAAGCGTCTCACCGAGCTGGAAAAAGTCGCTGAGTCTTTTCCGGAAGTGGAGAAGACCTATGCTATTCAAGCCGGGCGTGAGATTCGCGTTTTCGTGAAGCCGGACAAGGTTGACGATCTGGGCGCGGTCAAGTTGGCGCGTTCCATCGCGGACAAGATCGAGCAGGAACTCAAATATCCGGGCGAGATCAAAGTGAATGTTCTGCGTGAAACAAGAGCGGTTGAAGTGGCGAGATAGAATTGTGTTTGCGCGAAAAAATCAAAAGTACTAAAATATATTTAGCTTTATACAAGGGTAAAAAGTAATCTAGAAGGCGGGGTGAATTATGGCAACAGACATCAAC
>JBAZUC010000081.1:0-3198 GCA_041661585.1 Parcubacteria group bacterium | reverse complement strand
GGCTTTCCGTGGAAGCGGATGGAAATCTGATATATTCCGGGACGATGCTGCCGGGAGCGATTCAAAATTTCGAAGGCGAAAAAGAAGTGCGGGTCACGAGCGGAAAAGCGAATCAAACCTTTGTTCGGGTGAACGGAAAGGCGGAAAAGAAATTGGCGGACGACCCGGGAATTGTGAGAGATATATTATTTACATCCAATGATTAATTTAAAAATTATAATTCTATGTCAAAAGATCAAGAAAAGGAAAACAAGCAGATTGTTCTTGATGAAACAGTCAAGGAAATCAAAGACCGTTTTGGCGAGGGATCGATCATGAAGCTGGGGGATGTGAAAAGAGTGGATGTCGCCGCAATTCCGACCGGCGCGCCATCTTTGGACATCGCGCTTGGGATCGGCGGCGTACCGCGGGGCCGCATCATTGAAATATATGGCCCGGAATCATCAGGGAAAACAACGCTTGCCCTCCATATTGTCGCGAACGCGCAAAAAACCGGATCCGCCGCCTTCATTGACGCGGAACACGCGCTTGACCCGTCCTATGCCAAGAAAATCGGGGTGAAGATCGAAGATCTTTTGATATCGCAGCCGGACAACGGAGAACAAGCCCTTGATATTGTCGAGACGCTGGTGAAGTCGAACTCGGTGGATGTGATCGTGGTCGACAGCGTGGCGGCGCTCACGCCCCAAGCCGAAATTGAAGGGGAAATGGGGGATCATCATGTGGGACGGCAAGCGAGGCTGATGTCACAGGCGCTTCGCAAGCTCACGGCGATTGTGGCAAAGGGCAACGTGACCATCATTTTCATAAACCAGATCCGGATGAAGATCGGCGTGATGTTCGGCAACCCGGAAACGACTTCCGGCGGACAAGCTCTCAAATTCTATTCTTCCGTCCGCATCGAAGTTCGCCGCGCGGCGCAGATCAAACAAGGCGAGCAGATCGTCGGGAATCGCGTGAAAGCAAAAATTGTCAAAAACAAAGTCGCGCCTCCTTTTCAGGTGACGGAATTCGACATTATGTACAACGAAGGCATTTCCAAGGAAGGCGATATCATTGATACGGGCGTGAAATATGAGGTTGTCGCCAAAAGCGGGAATTCATTTTCGTTTGGCGAAACAAAACTCGGCGTCGGCCGCGAAAAAGCGAAAACATACCTCCGCGAAAACCCGAAAGTCTATGTTGAAATCGAAAAAGCGCTCAAAGAAAAGGTGAAGTTGTAGGTGTCAGATCAACTAACTAAAAATCTATGAATCCCAATGGTAGCCTAAAGACAATAATTGAGGATATTATTACAAAAAGAAAAAATCCTGTGTTAGTTTTGAATATTAAAGAAATAACAAAGTTTGTATCGTTGAATATTTATCATTTGCTTCAAGGAAAAAAATTTGACGAATTAGATGTTATTCTTCTAACACCTGGTGGGGATATTGATGCAGCTTTTGTTATTACTAAAATTTTAAGAAAAAAAGCGAAAATTTTGAATGTCATTATTCCTCTTTTTGCAAAAAGTGCAGGCACGTTGATATGTTTATCTGCTGACAACATAATAATGAATGATTTGTCTGAGCTTGGGCCACTGGATAGCCAAATTCCTGAAGTTCAGGATGGGGGAAATGTAAGATATGTGTCTGCACTGAATGGCTTCAAGGCTCTCGAGCAGGTTCAACAGCATACCGTTGAAACTTTAGATATAGTAATTAAGCTTCTACTAGAGCGAAGTAATATAAAAGTATCTGAAGCCATTAGTTTATCAACTGAATTTTCCGGAAAAACAAGTGGAACGTTGTATTCTAAAATGGATCCCAATAAAATAGGTGAATATGCACGTGCGCTTGAGATTGGTGAGAAATATGGAATTATTATTCTAACTCGCTATAAAGAATGGCAACAAAAAGAAGCCGAGGATGTAATTACAACACTTGTAAAAAAATACCCCTCGCACGGTTTTGTTATAGATATGGAGGAATTGTGCAATCTTGGATTTCCAGCAAAAATGGCTAGCGATACATTGGCGGAGCAAATGGTAGCTTTGAAAGATGAGCTATTGAAAGATGGGTTGAATTCAGATATAATTCAGTTATTCGATGTTCCTTCAGAAAAAAAAGAAACGGAAAAACTTTCTCCGGAATCTCTAGAAAAGAAAGAAGAAGCTATTAATAACAGTAATAAAAAATAAATAGGACAAAAACATGAAAAAATGGAGTAAAACATCTAAAAAAGAGGGAGAATCTGTTGGTAAAAAATCTGACAGCAATGCTGTTGATGTTTATAAAAAAGAAATTCTAGATACAAGAATTACAGTTTCGCGCATTTTTTCCAATTTGAGATCAAGCGAAGGAAATAGACCCAAAGAAGATAATTTATCAAAACAAAAAAGGTCTTGTCTCTGTCTTTATTCGAATAAACTTTCATAATTTTACTTATAATTATGAAAATTAAAAAACCCTCTGTGTGGGGATTTTTTAATACTAAATCCTATTTCGCTCTTTCGGAATATTCTCCTGTGTCCGTGTTGATTCGAATTACATCGCCTTGCTTCACGAAAAGAGGAGTGCTCACTTGGATGCCGGTTTCAAGCGTCACAAGTTTTGTCCCTCCGTCGGCGGTGTTGCCGCGGATGGCGGGTGGAGCTTCGACGACCTTGAAATCCATTTTGACGGGAAGCTCGATGTTGATCGGAGTGGTGCCATATATCAAAACTGTCACTTCCGTGCCTTCGATCAGATAGTTCGTGAAATCACCGAGAACGGATTTCAGAAGGGAAAACTGTTCATAGGTCGAGTTGTCCATGAAAAAATAGTTTTCACCTTCTTTGTACAAAAATTGCGCTTTCGATTTTGCGATCTCGGCCTCTTCGATCTTGTCCGACCCCTGAAAAGTTTTTTCCATCACCGCGCCGGTCTTGAGATTGCGAAGTTTGGTGCGCAAGACCGCTCCGGCCCGGCCCGTTTTGGAGTGTTGATGAAAAATAATGAGATAGGGCTCGTTATTCAACGTCAGTGTTTTTCCGGTTTTGATATCAGAGAGATTCAGCATGATCTATTTGATTGTGTACGACAAAAGCGCCATTGCACGGACCCGCTTGATGGCTCGGGTGATCATCCGCTGATGCTTGGCGCAGTTGCCTGTTCTTCGCGGCGTGACGATCTTGGCGTGCATGTTCATGAAGCGCCGCAAAAGCTGCGTGTCTTTGTA
>JBAZUC010000080.1:0-3366 GCA_041661585.1 Parcubacteria group bacterium | reverse complement strand
ATACAAATATACAAACGTGAGAAGCAAAAGCGCGAACGGATTGGAAGCAAAATCCTTGAATCTGGCGGACACTTTTTTCTTGTCGGCAAAGAATTTTTTGACGACCAGGATCAGAGCCAGAACATTGAAGAGCAAAAAACCGAGCGACAATTTCGTGAAATACAAAATTGGAAAATACCAAGGCCCCGCGCCCTCGTTTCCGTATACATGGCCCATGAAATATGTGATCTGGGAAGAACCGGCCATCCGCCCCATGACCATCAGCACTCCGTTCAAATATTCAGCCAGTCCTTTGGTGAACAAACTAAACGTCACCAGAGGTGCGAGAAGACCCATCAGGGACTGTGGAAGGGCGCCATAGGGAAAGTTGTCCCAGAGCTGCTGGATCATGGCGCTGTTGTCCATTTTGTACACATGGAACATATAGAAAGCCGCGATTAGAATTGTCGCAATCGCCACAAGGGCTGTGTAGAGGCCGATGAACTTGAAAAAATCTTTCCAGGATCTTTTTGCCGTGATGATGAAAATCAACCCGCCGAGAAAAAACGCGGGAAAAAGAATAACCGAAGAAAATTTGGAAAGTTCCGCCAGCGCGAGGGTCGCGGCCGCGGCCAGAAAAAACCAGATATTGGCTTTGCCTTCGAAATATTTTTTGAGATAGAGCCCGAAAGCCGCCACGGCGATCATGGACAAAAGTCCCGACATAAAGTCGATCACCACAAACGATCCGTGAGCGATGCTGAATTGGGAAACCGCGATGAAAAAAAGTCCAACGAGAGCCGCTCTCGGATTCCAGATCTTTGATACTATTGAAAAAAGCCAAAGCAAAAGCAGCGTGTTCACGAATATGACGGCCAATCTCCCCCAAAAAGCGATGAGGTCCGAGTTGTTTTGGGGATGAAAAAGATACATTTGGCCGAAATAGGCCTGGGTGTTTTGTTTCTCAAGAAAAGCGGGAAAATCGGTTTTCGCGAAAGGATAGCTGTAACGCTGAAAATTTTCCGGCTGGGTTTGGACGTCCGTGATGTCGGGAAAAGCCGGACGGGCCGCCATTTCGCCCAGTCCCGCAACGTCTTTCACGATCGGCGGATGTTCGGGATTGATGAAATAGCGGTGGGTTTTGAGATAGTAATATCCAGTCGCAATATGCGGAATTTCGTCCGCGATGATCCCATTGCCGGAATATTTGAGGTTACGCCACTTCACCCCGTTAGAAATTCCCTCGCAAGAATCACCAATATTCGCAACACACAAAATATTATCGATGAGATTTCTAACGGGGTAAAAACCGGCACTCGAAAAAAGCGCAAGAGCAAAAAAGACCAGGCAGATCGCGATGGCAGCAAATTTGTATTTTTGTTTTAGCATTTTTTTGTTTTTAGATATTCTCCGCTATTTTTGGTTCCATTTTTCGGAAAATGAGCAAGCTCACGAAAAACAGCACAATGATGATGGCCGTGAAGATCGCGTTTTGCCAAAACGGCGCATAGTGGTTTTCAGTGAGGGCGACCTTATTGAAGTGGATGATATATCCGATCGGGTTGGCAAGCAAGATCGTATGATATTTCACGGGAATGATCTGCAAAGGATAGACGATCGGCGAACCATAGAAAATGGCCTGGATAGCCACTTCCCAAATTTGGGAAAGATCGCGAAACTTCACATAAAGAGGCGCGGCAATGAAAGAAAAAGAAAGAATCAAGATGAACGTCAGCAGTATGAAATATATGAAAGTGAAAATAGCGGGAAGACCTGGCCAGAAGCCATACCATGTGAAAAAAACCGCGATGATGATGAGATTCATCGCAAATATGAGGCTGGCGTTGATCGTCGAAGCGATGACGATCGTCCAGCGCGGAACATATATTTTTGTGACAAGAGACGCTTTCCCGAGAAGTGAGTTGAGTCCTGCCATCGTGCCCTCGGAAAAAAAGTTGAAGAGCATGATCGAAGTGAGGAGCTGGAGAGAAAAATGCTGAATGCCCGAGTTCCTCGGATTGAAAATAGTCGAGAATACAAAATTCAGAATCAAGAAAGTGAGGAGAGGTTTCAAAAGCGCCCAAACATATCCCAAAAAAGAGCCGTGGTAGCGCAATTTGAAATCAGTCCGAGCCAGCGCCCAAACCAGCTCCCAATAATTTTCGTGTTTTTTTGCCATCGATATAATAATAATCTTTTTTCGCCCCCAAGTAAAGTTTAAGACCCCAGGGGAAATCCTCCAGGGGTCTTGATTATTGGCACAGGTTTGTGCCGAGTTTGGCAGTCAGCCACGCATACCAATACGCTCCCGACTCATGTGGTCTGCCACGACTTTCACATCCCGAGGGAATTCCAGACCACGATCCAGAATATTCTTTTCGTGGCGAGTAATCCCGAACAATTCGGTCGCATAGGCGACAGCCTGATCGTGATTGAATTCCTTGCAGGAAAATACGTCCAGGCTGAGATAGCCACGGTCGGGAAAGGTGTGGATGCTGATGTGGCTTTCGGCGATGAGAACGAAACCGGACAGTCCCCAGTCTTCCGGCACCTTGCCGTGGTATTTGAAGACATAAGGGGGCATGATCTTGGTCATATGGATCATGTCCGGGCAATGGTCCAGGAACTGATAGATCAGATCCAGATTTGTCAGCTGTTCATAGCTGCACCCATACCCATCAAGAGTAAGATGCAGACCAAAGGCTTCATACACCTTGTCAGGCTTTTTTCCCGACATAATCCACCTCCCTTGCCAAAACTGCGCTAAGTTTCGGCGCGAAATATGTTGTTAACGTGATTAATAAATTAATCACGAACCAACACTAAAGCCAAAGCTTTAGTCCTGATTTGTGAAATCTAATATCTGATTCTTATTACACTTATTTCTTGGGTTTCTTTTTTGTTTTCTTGACCATCTTCACTTCTTCTTTTCCCTTGTAATATCCGCAATAGGAGCAAATCTCGTGCGCCTTGATCATTTTTTTGCAATGCGAACAGGCGACCAAAGTTTTCGTTTCGATCTTGAAGCGAATTCTCCGGCGGTCTCTTCTTCCTTTTGTGTGATGCTGTTTTGGTACTGACATAAGCTGAAATTTTTCGGTTTAATCCGTTTCTGAATTGAATTTTACTTCAATTCAGAGTTTTGTCAACAGAATTTTGAAGACTGTGGACAAGTTCATCGACCTTTGCGAACAATTCTTCTTTCGTTCCCGTGTTTTCGATGCGAAAATCGGCTTTTTCCCCTATTTTTGGGATGCTAACCTCAATTTCCGCCCTTTCCATTTCCTGAAATTTTTCAAAGCTCGCTTTGTCATCCGATTTTTCTTTCCGATTGTATATTCTTTGCCAGCGCGATTTTTGGTCAAGGGTCACATAGACAACGAAAGA
>JBAZUC010000079.1:0-3376 GCA_041661585.1 Parcubacteria group bacterium | reverse complement strand
TGACATAAATAAAAACAAAGGCCTTTGCCCCATTAGAAGATCATATCTTCACTGTCTGCGGATCAATCCAAGGGCTTGAATATCTTTCTTTTGAGCTGTTTTTAACTCTTGAGTTATTATAAACTGTGAGAATTTTTTGTCAACCCCGTACCAAATTTTAGCTAGAGCTAAGGCGAGATTTGAAATAATATGAGAATTTGGTACGTGGTCAATAGCTGATTTTCTTTCACTTCACCTCGACGCTCACCCTACCTTCTCTCATAGGGATACGGTTGGCAAAAAACGGCCAAAAGGAAATGCTTGTTTTTTGGATCGCGGGGAAGTTTTTGGCATATAATTGCGCTTCTTCGTTGGTTTTTCCGAGAATTCCTTTTTTGAAATTTTCGATATCTATGCCGGAAAGCGCGTTGGCATCGGCCTTGGCCGAGAATTTCAAGGTTTTTTGCTGATTGTCAAAATCGCTCAAAATATAATTTATAGGTTCGTCAAAAGAAATCGCGCCAACGTTTGCTCCCTGGCGCGCCAAATCATTTTTCAACATATCCTTCACGTCCGATTGGGCAAACGAAAGCACGCTAGCCCTCACTTTGGCAGTCGCAGAAAATTTTTCTTTTTCCGTGCCGGCGTTGTCCGACGTTGCAATCGACAGAACTTCAACATTGACCGAATCATCAAAAATCTTGCGATCGGCGCCAAGACCTTGCTTCAGCGCCGACAGCGCCGCTTTTTTGGCAGAGGCGGTGATCTCTCCCTTAGCCTTGTCGATATCGCCCGCAGTGATCACTTTTGCTTCTCCCGCTCCTCCGCTTTCCATTGCCTTTGTCGATTTGGCATAGAATTTTTCATATTTCGACGGATTGTTTTTGAATCCGGAAATTCTGAAATCGGACGGACCTATGTTCATATCTTCTCCGGCCTTGTCCGCGACGACATCCGCTTCGATTGCGCCAGGTTTGGTTTCATTTCCAACTTTGGTCACACCCGGAACAACCACATTTTTCGTGATCCGAAAAATTTTTCCATCCGCTGTTTCGAGGCGCGTTGTCGCGACGAGTGGTTGGCTTTCCGAGCTGAACTCATTGTAAATCACAACTTTTCCGGAAGATTTTGCTCCACCGGAGCTTGAACCGGTTGAATCAAAGTCACCTGTTGTTTCTTGCTCAATTTGCTCAAGTTTTGCCGGTATGGTTTTGCTACCAGAATCAATACTTTCCGCTTGAGCATTGGCCGTGATATCCAAAGCCGCTGATTTTCCCTGATTTTTGAGTTCCAAAGCAATCGTCGCTTTAGGAAGGAGAAAATACGCTCCGGCCAGTCCTGCCAACAAAATGAAGACTGCCGCGAAAAAAAAGAAATATTTCTTTGCGTTTCCACTCACTCTGGCGATTTCAATATCTTTTTTCATCCTTCTTGATCCGCGGAAGAATTTTTCCGCCTTTTTCATGGAAATCTGGCTCATTTTTGAAGGTTGAGCATTTGCATCATTTGGAGATTCGGCGAAAAAATTCGGCGGTTTGGCAACAATTTCATTTTCAGCTATTTCTTCCCTGACAGGCAAATCTTTCATCTCTTTCGTTTCGAACTCCGGCTGGCTTATTACGATATCCGACATTCTTGTTCGCGGACGAGGAATCTTTTTTGTTTTCGGAACCGGAGCAGAGGCTCCTTTTTTCTCAACTTTTTTAATTTCCGACTTGTTTGTCATCTTTCCGGCAATTTTTTGAGATTCCTCCGGCCTTTTTTCCATCGCGGAATCGGCAAAAAAATCGTCTGATCCAATATCCCTGTCGCTTTCTTCCTCCTGCAACTCCTGCCTTATTTCAGCCGCTTCTTTCGTGTATTTTGATTTGTACGTCTCTTCTCCCGGCTCGTCTTCAATATACTCATCGTTTGGCGTTTTGCTTTGCACCAAAATCCCCGCCTTTTCGATGAGCTTTTTTCCAACCTTGTCTTGCGTGATGATCATTATCTGCTTTTTTCTCCGATCAGCTTCCTTTTTCAACAATTTCAAATTGACAATACCTTGAAGAAGCAGGGCGTTTTTCGGCGCAACCACAATTATTTCCCGCACTTCGGCCTTCCTGACGCGGTCGATTATGGAAGTTATTTCTTCATCTATGTCGATATGGAGAGTTTTGTGCATAAAATAAATTCAAAATTAGTTTTGCATCATTTTTACGGCGCGGCGCAGCATCGCGGAGAGAGCCTTTTCTTCTCCGACCAGGTCGATCGCCAGATTGGCAAGCCCCATCGGAGTGATATCCTGCGGATCGCGAAGAAGGCTGGTTGCGTCCGATATGTTCACAACATCTTTGGGCTGCAGAAAACTGACATTGGGCGGTTTGGCAAAAGCGAGATTCTTGAGCCACGCCGGACTCAAAAGCGCCTTTTTTATGCCCGGAAGAGCCGACCCCCCGCCACAAAGAAGAATTCTTGGAGGCAAAAGGTCGTTCTCGGCATATTCGGAAAGAGAAAGTTCCACCCCATCAAGCCACACATGGCAATCTTCTTCAAATATTTTTTCCAAACGCAGAGCGACTTCTTGCCCAAGTTCGGATCTTCCGTATCTGATCTTGAGAATTTCCGCTTCTTCGAAATTGATATTCAACTCTTGCGCCAGTCTTTTCGTGAAAGCTCGCCCACCAAGCGCGAACATTTTTGTTCCCTCAAGACCTCCGTTTCGCACCACGGCAATATCCGTCGTTCCTCCTCCGACATCAATGAAAATAGTGCTAAAATCAACAGCGTTTTCAAGTCCCATTGAACGGGCAACCGCATAAGGCTCGGCGGCAATACTCAACAAATCAAGATCAAGCTCTTCAGCGATGGTTTGCAGCGCGCCCAAATGCACCATTGGCGCGTAGGCATTGAAAATACCGATCGAAACATCCCGCCCCTGAAATCCAAGAGGATTGGTCACTCGATAGCCGTCGATGCGGACATCCACGATCGCGGCGTTGATGAGCTTCACATCGATCTCATTGTGTCCCGTTTCCCAAGCAAGCTGCTGCCGGATGCGGTCAAAGGCCTTCCATTGAACTTTTTGGACGATATTTTTGAGCTCCGGCAGGTCAATTCGGACTTCCGGTTTCAATCTTTCATAGTGGACCGTGGTGGTCGATCCTTTCACAAGCTCTCCTGCGATCCCGATGATCGCCTGTTCCACCCTTTTCACGCCGGCCATTTCTTCGGCCGCCGCAATCGCCCGTTCGCAGGAAGAAACAACGCCCGATATGTCGCTGACCGCTCCCGATTGCATATCTCCCAATTTCTGGCGCACCCGCCCGACGCCGACAACAATTCCTTTTTCCGCCTCCTCGTCGATTTTGAAAACAAGCGCCTTCACGACTTCCGTTCCAATATCAAGAGCTAGCGC
>JBAZUC010000078.1:0-3418 GCA_041661585.1 Parcubacteria group bacterium | reverse complement strand
TCCCTGGTCGCGCGGTTCTCCCGGCTGGCACATTGAATGCTCCGCGATGGCCACGGAATATCTCGGCGATACGCTCGACATTCACACCGGCGGCGAAGACAATATTTTCCCCCATCACGAAGCCGAAATTGCCCAGACCGAATGCGCCACCGGCAAAAAATTCGTGAATTTCTGGATTCACACTCGTCATCTTCTGGTTGAAGGCAAGAAAATGTCCAAATCCAAAGGCAACTTCTATAAATTGCAAGATATCATCGACAAAGGCTTCGACCCAATGCATTTGCGACTCTCTTATCTTTCCTCGCACTATAGAAAGCAAGCTGATTTTTCTTGGAAAGCGCTCGAACAAGCCAAGGCTAATTTTGAACGAATCGCGGAATGGAAAATAAATTTGGAAAAAATATCTAAACCGAAAACGGTTATTCCGATAGCCTCTGACGAGCTAATACAATTTAATTCTGTAATGGATGATGACCTGAACACTGCCCTTGCTCTTACACTTCTTTACAACTTAATCACCGAAACAAATAAGTTATTCATAGAGAACAAAGTTGATCCCGAAAAAGCTGCTTATATTTTAGGTGTGTTCAATGAAATGAACAAAGTTTTCGGACTTAAATTTTCCGGAAAAGAATTGGAAATTCCTGACGATATAAAAAAAATGGCCGATGAAAGGCTGGAAGCCCGCAAAAACAAAGATTTCCAAAAATCCGACGAGCTGCGAAAAGAAATTGAAAAGCTGGGATATTTGATCGAAGATTTGGAAGAAAATTACAAAATCAAAAAATACTAAATACAATAACATGGGTTTTTTCGACTTTTTGAAGAAAGCAGGCGTAGTGAAGACAGGAGGACAAACTTGGAGCGGCGACGCCAAAGACCGCCCGCTCGACGACCCGGACCACCAGCAAAAAAAGGCCGACCTCGACCGCGAAGTTGACAACGCGACAAATAATAGGAATTCGACGAACGACAGTTCCTCTTTTTGATTGGTAAGCAAAACAAAAACTTATCAACAAGTTACCAGCGCTGCTGATTGCTTTTTGTATTGACCGTTGATATAATACCCTGACAATGGCTAAAGAAAAAAAACCGACAAAATTCAATCTGGGCGAGGTGAGAGTGCCTCCACAGAATATTGAGGCGGAGATGTCCGTGCTTGGCTCTTTGATGCTCGATAAGGATGCGATTATCAAAATCGCCGACTTGGTGCACCCGGACAATTTCTACAAAGACGCGAACCGGCTTGTCTATGAGACAATGCTTGAACTCTATGAAGACCGCGAACCGATTGACGTCCTTTCGCTGTCCAACAAACTCGACGAAAAAAAACAGCTGGAGAAAATCGGCGGAGCGAGCTATCTCACTGAACTCGTGAACGCCGTTCCGACCGCGTCCAATGTCGTCCATTATGCGAAAGTCGTCCAGAAAAAATCACTGCTGCGAAAATTGATCACTGCCGCGTCGGACATCGTCGAGCTCGGATATGAAGAAGACGAAGATGTGGAAAAGGTTCTGGATGAAGCCGAACAAAAATTGTTCAAAGTTTCGCAAAAATATGTGAAAGCTGATTTTGTCCCGCTCAAAACCCATCTTGAGTCGGCTTTCAACCGCATTGACGAACTGCACAAAGGCGACAAGGATTTGCGCGGAATTTCTACCGGTTTTCCGGATATTGACGGCATCCTCGCCGGACTCCAAAAATCTGATCTGATCATTCTCGCCGCCCGCCCTTCGATCGGAAAAACCGCTCTCGCGCTGGATATCGCCCGCAATGTCGCCGTGAAGAAAAAAATTCCAGTGGGAATATTCTCCCTTGAAATGTCGTCCGACCAGCTCGTTGACCGCATGCTTGCCGCCGAAGGAAAAGTGGACGCGACGAGAATCCGAACCGGACGGCTGCGCAGTACAGACGGCGAAGATGATTTTGCCAAAATTGGCGAAGCGATGGGAGTTCTTTCCGAAGCGCCAATCTTCATCGACGACTCCGCCAGCGCCAATGTGATGGAAATGCGCACTATGGCCCGTCGATTGAAAGCGGAGCATAATTTGGGACTCATCATCATCGACTATCTCCAGCTGATGGAAGGCCGCTCCAATGATAACCGCGTCCAGGAAGTTTCGGAAATTTCGCGTTCACTGAAACAACTTGCCCGCGAACTGAACATTCCCGTCATCGCCCTTTCCCAGCTCAACCGCGGAGTGGAATCCCGCAGCCCGCAAATACCGAGACTTTTCGACCTTCGCGAATCAGGGTCGATCGAACAAGACGCCGACGTCGTGATGTTCCTCTATCGCGAAGACCGCGAAAAACCGGACACGCCGAACAAAAACATCATTCAAGTGATTGTGTCCAAGCACAGAAACGGACCACTGGGCACAGCAAATCTTTACTTCAACGATACAATTACCAGTTTCTCATCACTTGAAAAGAAACATGTTTCCTAAATCATTTCAGAAACTCATCGATCACTTCGCATCATTGCCTTCCGTCGGACCCAAAATGGCTGAGCGGCTGGTTTTGCATTTGTTCAAACAAAAGCAGGAGAAACTCGATGATTTTTCCGAGACACTCAAAGACCTGAAAAAAAATATCAGTTCCTGCGCGCAATGTTTCAATATTTCCGAAAACGGCTTGTGCGCGATCTGCCAAGACAAAAAAAGGGACACTTCCATCATCTGCGTCGTCGAAGATCCGCTGGACGTGATCTCCATCGAAAAAACAAGGCAAATGCGAGGACTCTATCATGTTTTGGGCGGAACGATCAATGCTCCGGCGGACAAGAACAATCAATTGAAAATCAAAGAATTGCTCACGAGATTAAAAAAAGAAAAGACAGCCGAAGTGATCATCGCCACCAACCCGACAACCGAAGGCGAGGCCACAGCGCTATATCTGGCAAGACTTATAAAACCTTTGAACGTGAAAACAACCCGCCTAGCGCGGGGACTTCCGACCGGCGGGGATATCGAATACGCGGATGTTGTGACGCTCCGAGGAGCGATTGAAGGAAGAAGAGAAATATAAAAAAACAGCCCCACTCAGCGGGACTGTTTTTGATTATTTAAACCTTCACGATCTCCACTTCCGTTTGCAACTGTTTGTGGCCAAATTTCACTTTGTATCTTTTCTTGGCCTTATGTTTCACGCCCGTCACTTTCTTCGCCTTGCCTTGCTTCAAAATCTTGCCTTCGATTTTCACTTCTTTTAAAAACGGCGTTCCGACTTTCACTTCTTTATCCGAACCCAAAAACAAAACTTCGGAAAATTCAATTTTGTCTCCGGCCTCGCCTTCAAATTTTTCAATCTTGATCTTGTCTCCTTTTTTGACGAGATACTGCTTCCCGCCTGTTTTTATCACTGCAAGCATAATTGTTTTCTAGAAAATTACTAATAGATTCTATCAAATTCACGCCA
>JBAZUC010000077.1:0-3427 GCA_041661585.1 Parcubacteria group bacterium | reverse complement strand
TTGCTTTTTCTTTCCGGTCCCAAAATGACTTTTTCAATTGAGACGGTCATTTCCTCCATAGAGATATTTTTTCTGCCTTTCCCGGCCGCCAGGATTGCTGCTTCATTGACCAAATTGGACAGATCAGCTCCCGAAAATCCCGGAGTTCTCGAAGCAATAACTTTGAAATCGATATTTTTTTCAAGCGGTTTGTTTTTTGAATGTATATTGAGGATAGCTTCGCGCTCCTTGATGTCCGGCAAGTCCATGACGACCCTTCGATCAAATCTTCCTGGCCGCAAAAGCGCCGGATCAAGAACATCGGGCCTATTCGTCGCCGCGATCACGATCACATTCGTGTCCGTGTCAAAGCCATCCATTTCCACAAGAATTTGATTCAGCGTTTGTTCTCTTTCATCATGTCCTCCGCCAAGCCCCGCCCCGCGATGACGGCCGACCGCGTCGATCTCATCGATGAACACGATAGCCGGCGCGCTTTTCTTGGCTGTCTTGAAAAGATCGCGAACGCGGCTGGCGCCGACTCCGACGAACATTTCCACAAATTCCGAACCGGAGATGCTGAAAAAAGGAACATTGGCTTCTCCGGCAACGGCTTTGGCGATCAAAGTTTTTCCTGTTCCGGGAGATCCAAGAAGAAGGACTCCTTTGGGAATGCGTGCGCCGAGATCGAGAAACTTCTTTGGGTGCTTCAAAAAATCAACGATTTCTTTCAATTCCTCTTTGGCTTCTTGGGCTCCGGCAACATCTGTGAAAGTGATTTTCTTTTTTCCTTTCTGGGGTGAAACAAGCCTGGCTCGCGACATTCCAAAGGAGAGCGCTTGATTGTTTCCGCGCTGGGCCGAGCGCATCATATACCATAAAAATGCGCCGATTATGATAAACGGCAAAAGAAACGGAAGGACAATATTGATCCAAAAGGCGCTTGAAGATGTATCTTTGACACTGATATTAACAGAGCGCAATTGCTCGGGAGAAACTCCATAATTTTTCAGCGACTCCGTGAGGGCAGCGTCCGCTTCTTTTCTTGCCTTTTCCTTGGCACCGTCGGTGAGCGTGATGTCGAGACTTTCTCCGTTTACCAGAACATCTTTCACTTTTCCGTCATTGATCTGAGCGACAAGCTCATTGAGAGTGATGTTCGCCACTGGTTGCGCCGGAGTATTGAAAAGCATCACAATTCCGGAGATGACGAAAAATACGAGCAAGATTATCAGTAGGTTCTTCAAGAAATTTTTCATAAGATTGATGTGATTTATGTAACATGTAACACGAAACATGTAACATAAAAATTGTGTTGTGTGTTACATGTTATATGCTTCGTGATATAGACAGCTTATCACCAATTCGCTCGATTTTCAAGCCCTTGAAGGCGATTCGCTGTCTCTTGTTCTTGTTGCTTTTCAAAATCTTCAAAATTTCTTCGATATGGACGGATTCGATTTCCCGCAACCTTGGGTTGTGTTTTTCGATCGCCTGCCGCAGGACTTCCCGGCGGATGGATGAATGCAGGCTATTCAGCGAAGACACTTTCAAGGCATTGTTGGCTGCAAGCCAAACACCCGCGAATCGGGCAATAAAATCGTAGTCGTCTGCGGCGGACGCGGAAAACTTATAGAGCGTTTCTTGGATATTCGGATTATATTCCTTTTCGAGTTGCGGCAGAAGAATGTTTCGGATCTTGTTTCGCGTGAAATCCGCGGAGAGATTGGATTTGTCGATGCGGTATAGGGTCTTGTTGCTACGCAGATATGCGATAATTTCTTTTCGGGGAATATTCAAGAGCGGCCGGATAATATTGTTATTCCTGAACTTGATCGCGCCCAATCCTCGCAGTCCTGTGCCCCGCAGAATTCGCATCAAGACCGTTTCAGCTTGATCGTTGAGGTTGTGGCCGACGGCAATAGCATTGGTTTTGTATTTTTTTGAAACTTTTTCAAAATAATCGTATCGAATTTTTCTCAACTTCTCTTCCGACTTCTCGGCTTTTTTGACTTTCAAAATTTCAATCGGCAGAGAATATTTTTCAGCTAAATTTTTGACCAATTTTTCATCCAAGCCCGAATCTTTTCCGCGCAGGCCATAGTTCACGTGAGCGACGATGATTTGCAAATCATATTTCTCTTTCAGTTCGTATAGCGCGTCCAAAAGGCAAACAGAATCCGGCCCGCCGGAGACACCGATCACAATTTTCGCGCCCCGCTCGATGAGTTCGTAGCGAAAAATATTTTCTTGTATTTTTTTGACGAGATTCATTGCAGTAGAGGTTTAACCTCTACGAAAAGAGGTCAAATATTTTCTTTGATAATTTCAGTCACCTTCTCTATTGTTTCATCTAGCTTTCCTTCTTCATTAACAACCTTGTAATCATAAATATGCTCATGATCCATAATTTCTTTTGTATATTTCATTCTTTTTTCCAAATATTCTTCGGATGTGTCAGGATCTCTTTTCATGATCCGCTGTTTCAAAATTTCAAGAGAAGGTGGAGCGATATAGATCGATTTTATTTCGGGAAATTTTTTCTTGGCTGTCAGCACGCCTTTGTATTCGATTCTCCATATTCCGATTTTTCCTGAGTTAGCGACCCTCTCTAACTCATCTTTTGTGACGCCATAAAACTTGTCGTTGTATTCCTGAGCATATTCGGCGAGTTCATTTTTTTCTATTTTCTTTTCAAATTCTTCCTGACTGATGAAATAATAAGGATTACCCTGTGATTCGCCTGCGCGCATTGAACGAGTGGTTGATGTGACCACCCGTTCAATAACAAGATTTTTTTTGAGGCCATCTGCTACAGAATCCTGACCGGATCCCGAGGGGCCGGAGATAATAAAGATATTTGAAGACATATTTTTATTTCACCAACGCCAGTCCCATGCGATGCTCTTTGGGATCGATGGAAAGAATTTTCCATTTGTAGGTGTTCTCGACTTGAATGATTTCCTCGATATTTTTTCCGGGGTTGGCTTCAAGAAGTTCGCTCACGTGGGCGAGGCCGTGGATGTCGTCGTCAAGATATACGAACGCGCCAAAGTGGTTGATCTTTCGCACTTGGCCGTCATAGGTTTTTCCGGCTTGATATTTTTCTTCGGCGCTCACCCAGGGGTCTTTCGCGAGCGCTTTGATGGAAAGCGAAACGCGTGTGTTGTCGATGCCGATGATCTTGGCTTTCACCCGATCGCCGGTTTTGATGATATCGCGCGGGTTGTCGATGAGTTGCCAGGCCAGTTCGGATATATGCACCAGTCCTTCAAGCTTGTCTTCTTCGCGGACTGATTCATTTTTGCTCGGCGGGAAAAATTTGATGAATGCTCCGAAGTCGACGACTCCGCTCACTTCTCCTTCGATCACATCGCCGGCCTTGAGCTCGGAAATGGCCTTTTTCTCTTCGGCGCTATAGGCCGCTTTCTCGCTCACGATCAATTTC
>JBAZUC010000076.1:0-3469 GCA_041661585.1 Parcubacteria group bacterium | reverse complement strand
GATCATCGGTGCGATCTATCTTGATCAGGGATATGATAGCGCGAAAAATTTTATTCTTGAAAATATTGTTGTGAATCTCGAAGAGGTTTTTGAAAGCAAATCATATCTCGATCCCAAATCCCATTTTCAAGAAGTTGCACAGGACAAAGCAGGCGTCACGCCAAATTATCGCGTAATCTCGGAAGCAGGACCGGATCACGACAAAAAATTCGTCGTGGGAGTATATCTCGGCGACGACAAAGTGGCCGAGGGAGAGGGCTGTTCCAAACAGGAAGCCCAAAGAAACGCGGCCAAAGCGGGGCTTGAGGCCAAAAACTGGTAAAATCAAAACAAAAAATGTACCTGAAGAGAATTGAAATAACCGGTTTCAAATCATTCGCAACCAAGACCGTCTTGGATTTTTTGCCGTCGTGCGAGATCTCAAAAAACGGAAAAAATTGCGGCATTACGGCGATCGTGGGGCCAAACGGCTCCGGAAAATCAAATGTGGCGGACGCGATCAAATGGGCGATGGGTGAACAGTCGCTCAAAAGTTTGCGCGGAAAAAAATCCGAGGATGTTATTTTCGCCGGTTCGGGAAAAAAAGCGCAGCTCGGGAGCGCCAAAGTGTCGCTATATTTCGATAATTCGGACAAGAAAATTCCGCTTGAATTCGAAGAAGCCGTGATTTCCCGGAAAATATATCGAAGTGGAGAAGGGGAATATTTCATCAATGGAAGCCGGGTGCGCTTGATCGATATCCACGATCTTCTCGCGAAAGCGGGTGTAGGCCAAAGAAGCTATTGCATCATCAACCAGGGTATGGCTGACGCGATTCTGAATGCGACTCCGGCCGAGAGAAGAATCATACTCGAAGAAGCGGCGGGAGTGAAATCATTTCAATTGAAAAAAGAAAGATCATTGCGAAAACTGGAAGCGACCCGGACGAACCTGGCGAGGGCTGCTGATCTGGCGCGTGAAATCGAGCCGCATCTCCGAGTACTCAAAAGGCAGGCTGACAAGGCGCGAAAAGGAACAGAAGTGGTGCAAGAATTGAAAGAAAAACAAAAAATTCTTTTCAGCTGGCTTTGGCGGGACGTTTTTGAAAAAAAAGAAAATACTTTGCTTGAAAAAGAACAAATCGGCCGGGAGGAAATGAAAATCCAAAGGAAGATCGATGACCTCGAGGTAAAGGTCAGTCGGGAAGCAAAAACAAATGTTGATTTCGAAAGCCGGCGAAATTTTCTTGAAAAAGAGCGGGAAGAAAAATTTGTTCGTCTCAATGAGGCCAGAAAAAATTTGGCGGTGATGGAAGCAAAAATTGAAATTGAAAAGGAGAAAGCGAAAAACTTCGCGAGGATCAGTGAAATTCCGGTCGATTTTCCATATTTCAAAGACGAATTCAAAAAACTCAAGAGTGAATATGAGCAGTTGGAAATGAAATTGATTCAGGTTGAGGATTTGGAAGGATTGAAAATGATCAAAAGTGAATTTGCAAGGTTGCGAGGGGAGATGGACCGAATTTTCCGCGAACTGAATGAAGGTAAAAAGGAGAAAGTTGAGGAGAACGAAAGGCGCAATGTCGTCAATTTGAAAATTGTCGGTGAGCTGGAAAGAGAAAGCGCCAATTTTGCCGGAAAACAGGAGGAAATAAGCCGGGAAATTGAGGAAAATCGAAAAAAAATGGACGCTCTTTTCGAAGAAGACCGGATCGCGCGTCGAAGATTTTTTGAGCTCGAAGCCGAAATGCGCGGCATGCAGGAAGGCCTCGCAGGAATTCGAGAAAAATTGAACGAGGTCAAAGTTAGGATGGCGAGAATAGAAGTCAGGGAAGAAGATTTGAATTTGAGGATCAAAAACGAAATGGGGATTGATAATCCTGATGAATTGCTTCGAGAAAAATTGAAAAACGAAATTGATGACATCGAAAAATTGGAGAGAGAAGCTGCCCGCCTCAAGAGCCTGGCGGAGCAAATCGGGGCAATTGACCCGATGATCGTGGAGGAATACGACGAAACCCAAAAAAGATATGATTTTCTCACCGGCCAGACGGAAAATCTGGAAAATGCGATCGCATCTCTCGCGGATGTTGTCAAAGAGATGGATGAAAAGATAAAAATTTCTTTCGAGGAAACTTTCAAAAAAGTGAATGGGGAATTTTCGAAATATTTCAGAATAATTTTCGGCGGGGGAAGTGCGGAAATGACAAAGATGAAAATTGAAGCAAGAAGAAGCATCAAGGATGTTTCCGCGGAAAATACGGAGGGTGTGGACGAGGCGGATATTGAAGCAACCGCAGAAGAGGAAGCCGAAAAAGAGAAGTCCAAGGAAGTCGGCATTGAGATCAAAGCTTCGCCGCCGGGGAAAAGAGTTTCGAGCCTGGCCATGCTTTCGGGCGGAGAAAGATCGCTCACGTCGCTCGCGCTTCTTTTTGCCATCATATCCAACAGCCCGCCCCCATTTGCCGTGCTTGATGAAGTCGAGGCGGCGCTCGATGAAGCGAACTCAAAGCGTTTCGGGAGAATTTTGCAGGAATTGGCGAATCAAACCCAATTTGTGCTCATCACCCACAATCGAGAAACGATGCGTCAAGCTTCATTTCTCTATGGCGTGACGATGGGCGCGGACGGGGTTTCAAAGGTTTTGTCGGTGAAATTGGACCAGGTAGGAGAACACAGCGAGTTAAAAGTGAAAAATTAAAAGTGAAAAGTTTTCGGAAATATTGACAAAATTGCTTATAAATATTAGTATAGCTTAGTAATTAAATAGTTTAGTTTTATAGTGAAATGCTCAAAATCAGATTGACCTGCAGAGGAAAAAAGAATAAGGCGTTTTTTCGGGTGGTGGTGGCCGAACATACTTCTCCGATCAAAGGGAAATTTTTGGAAAATCTTGGCTTTTTGAATCCGCATACGAAGGAAAAGGAATTCAAAGCTGAACGGATCAAATATTGGATCGAAAAAGGTGCGCAGTGCTCTGATACGGTGCATAATCTTTTGGTTTCCAATGGTGTTATCAGCGGTCCGAAAAAGGTTGTGAAAATCAAGAAAAAACCGATCGAGGAGAAGAAAGAGGCTGAAGCGGAAAAACCGGAAGAAAAAAAGGAAGAAGCGAAAGAAGCCGTGACTGATGAAGTAGAAAAGAACTCCGAAGAAGCAGAAGAAAAAAAACCGGAAAAGAAAGAGGTTGAAAAGCCAGTTGAAGTCACAGAACCCAAGAAAGAAGAGAAAAAAGCTGAATCCGCCTCCGCCGAGGCTACGGCGGACAAGGATGTGAAGCCTGAACCGGAAGCGGAAAAAAAAGAAGAGAAAAAATCCGAGGAAAAAAAGTAATATTATAGAATTTTCCAAAAGCAGTCCCGCTGAGAGGGATTGCTTTTTTTGACTTGACAACATCAAAAAATAAAATATAATAATAAGCAACGGCCCCGAAAAATTGCGGGGCAAGTCGGAAAGATTGGGAGGCATCTGAAACGAAAGGTCGAATGCCC
>JBAZUC010000075.1:0-3503 GCA_041661585.1 Parcubacteria group bacterium | reverse complement strand
CTCGCAAAAGAACTCAAACATTATTTCGAGGCGACTTCCGCCGGAGAAACACGGACTCGATATAATTGTCATTTGGAAAGCGTGATCACAAGATTGTCGAGAGATTTCTTGGATAGAAAATGCGTTTTCTGGATGGAATAATTAAGCAGCTTCCTTTGCTGGCTCCCTGTGGGCCAGCTTTTTTATTCGAGAAAAAAGCATATTCATGTTTTGGGTCCTGATAAATTTATTTTCACCATTGGGATTAATTTTATAATCCGGGCGCAAGTCTATGAGAAAATCGATGAGATCGTCCAGCAGAAACGGAGAATCTCCGCCCTCTACACTCCATAGGATGAAAATCATCAAGATTTCGAGATCACAACCGCCTCGGCCATGCCCTGGCGGTTTTTTTGCAATTTGAAAACCCTCAGGGAATCCCCGAGGGTTTTTTGAAACTTGTGACTGTCTTTCGGCTGCCTTACAGGGCGATGCCGAAGGCGGATTTGACGCGTTTGGCCCGGGCGATCTCGGCCTGGCAGGTGTTGATCGCGGCTTGGGCCTCTTCGTTCGCCTGACGCCGCTCTTCCTCGATCTCCTGGATCTGCCGCTCCAGATCCGCTTGGAGCACATTGTTGGAGTCGATCGAAAATTTGATTTCCCCGTCCATGAGGCCGATGTGCTGATCCACCTCTTCGGCGATTACCACTTTGGCTCCCATGAACCGAGCGGTGGCCACGATGGCAACGGGTACGGCGCCATCGCCTTTCTCGAACTTCTCCATGCCGGGAGAGCTCAACACCTCGTGAGCTTCCTCGAAGCCGAAAATCGTTGCCGGCAACGGCTGGTTGGACAGGGCGAGCCTCAACCTTTTCCAATACCCCAATTTACTGTTACGTTGAGTCATCCGCGTTCCCTCCCTTGGCGAATTTGTAATGTTAATGGTTTATGGCTTTCATAAGCCAGTCCGGCTCCAATTTCCAAATTTTTACCAGGACTCCATAGCTTAGCAGATTAGCAATCTTTTGTCAATAGTAGGAAATTTGCTTGTAAAAGCCTCATTATGTCGACAAAGAGTTTATTTGTAAGTACCAATTTCATGATCACGCTCTCTTTTATGAAGTTGATTCCTCGGGATTGCAAGAAGCACTTGAGGGCAGCGCAAAAGCACTATCCTTTGGCTGCTGTAGCGCTTATCAATCCTTTTCATTTTATATGGAAGAATTCCCAAATTTTAAGCAAGGCAGCATAAATTAGAAAGAAAATTTGTGATACGGAATTAATTAGTTGGACAATACCAGGATATATTCCAAGTAAATTAAAAAGCCACTCAACATCAATCGAGCGGCTTTAAAACGTTTAGAAGATACAAAAGATTATAAGTATCGCCCAGAAGATTAAAGAAATGATCCCTAGAAATTTTTTATTGCATGGTCAGAAAACTTCCCGCTTCCTCCACACATCTTGCATTCCAAGGGAGTACCGAAAGATTTTACGCCTTTACAATAAGGACACGGCTTTTCAGGCTCTCCTGAGCCTTTCTGAATATCTTTTTCTTGGTTTTCCGCCGGAATCACTCTCTTCGATGGATCTTCTGGCTTTTCCAAATTTCCAATGGCACTCATAGTTTTAATAATTATTTATTAATTTAATAGGGAATATTAGCATGAGCGTTGCCCCTTCGATACATATAAACCTCAATAGTTATATTACCAAAAACTTGCGATACGCGCAAATAGTCATGTCAAATATCCCTAGTTTGATACTCGTTATTAAAATTTTCCAAAAAGAGCTTCAAAAAAATGAAAAGGAGTTATCCACAGCCCCTCTTGACAGAAATTTAGGGGATTGATAGTATTAGTGTATAAGAAACACTAACTGATATTTCATGAAGAATATCCAGAAAAAGTACAAATTCGCCGTGATCGCAGTGGACGTAGCTATTTTTACCATAAAAGAAGGAAAATTGCAGGTTCTTTTGATAAAGATGAAGAAAGAGCCATACAAACGGCATTGGGCGGCTCCTGGAGGACTTATCGGAGGGAATGAGTCCTTGAAAAAAGCGGCTCAAAGAGTGCTCCGCGAAAAAGCGGGCGTGAAGGACGTGTACCTTGAACAGCTGTATGCTTTCGGCGATCCGGACCGCGATCCGTTTGGGAGAGTTGTTTCGATAGCCTATTTCGCCCTTATTCCGAGTCTGGACATCGCTCTCAAAACGACCAAGGAATACGACGATGTAAGTTGGTTTCCAATGAAATCACTTCCGCCTCTGGCCTATGATCACAGGGAAATTATCAAAAAAGCCTTGAAAAGACTCCAGTCGCAGATTGCCAATTCAAATATCGCTTACAGCCTGCTGCCTCAGAAATTCACGCTCACCGATCTTCAGAAAACGTATGAAATCATTTTGGGAAGAAAACTTGATAAGAGAAATTTCCGGAAGAAAATACTCTCACTGGAAATTGTGAGGAAAACAAGAAAGAGGCAATCGGGAGCAGCGAATCGGCCGGCAGAACTCTATGAATTTTCCAGCCGCCAGTCTCAAAAAGCCGAAATTATCTGATATATTTTTTGACATAAGTTAGTGTATAAAATACACTATAGCAATTAACAACAAATTTCAACGCGACAAGGAGAAGGATTGCCTCGAGGATTCTTCTCCCGGATTTTTTGAGTCGCGTTGAGAAATCCGGGGGAGTCCCCTCCAGAAAGTCCTGCTCCAAGCGGGGCTTTCTGTTTTTTGAAAACTGAATAAACCCAATGAAATGATACGGAGGATACTGGAATGAATCTCAAAGACAAGTTCGAAATCGCATCAGGCACGGTTATCGGCCGCGATCATCGCGTCGCGGGGAAGAACAATCAGGACTCCTTTTATTTCCAGGCTACGGATGAATTGATCGCTGCGGTGGTTTGCGATGGCTGCGGGTCGAGTCCTCACAGCGAGGTCGGCGCGAAAATCGGCGCGAGGACCGCGGTAATCGCGGTTCAAGAACTTTTCGAAAGCCGTTTTGCCGCCAAAAACCAGCCCTGTTCGAAAGATGAATGGACGCGGTTCATTGAAGGGATCGGAAGCAAAATCCATATGACGCTTTATGAACTGATCAAAAAATTCGCGGAAAAATCCCCGGAAAACTTCTATGACAAGGCTGCCAAAATTATCTCGGACTATTTTCTCTTCACTATCGTGGGCTTCGTTGTTACGCCCTTTGATACCGCCATTTTTTCGATTGGCGACGGATTATACTCGCTCAACGGAGATATTCGTCAACTCGGCCCTTTCCCGGATAACGCGCCTCCCTACCTTGCCTATGATCTGGTTATCGACCGGACACGGCAATGTGCGGAATATGAGGCATTTAAATTTCATTGGCTCATTCCAACGCCGGAAATTCGATCCATGATGATAGGTACCGACGGCGTGGCCGATTTCACCGAAGTCGCTGAAAAAAATCTTCCCGGCCGCGCTGAATTGGTCGGGCCCCTAAGTCAATTCTGGGATAACTATCTTTATTTTCGCAATC
>JBAZUC010000074.1:0-3518 GCA_041661585.1 Parcubacteria group bacterium | reverse complement strand
TGAAATGGTTTTTGATTTTGGTGTTTTGATGGCGGCGACGGATATTTTGCACCTTGTGCAAGTGACGAGCTTCCTCAATAGCATTGTCCTATATCTTCCGAATGTGATCGTCGCGGCGGTGATAATGGCTGTGGCATTTTTGGTTGGGAATTTTGTGTATGCCGTCATCAAGGGCAGCACGAAGATTGCCGGAATTGTCTCAGCGACGCTTTTGGCGACGATTGCCAAATGGGCGATCGTCATTTTCGGACTTTTGGCGGCGCTCATCCAGCTCGGAGTGGCTTCATCACTCATCAACACGATTTTCATCGGTTTTGTCGCGATGCTCGCGCTGGCTGGCGGTCTCGCTTTTGGACTTGGCGGGCGTGACGAAGCGGCGCTCATCCTCAAGAAATTGCGGCACGAAATCACGGAAAAGCACGAAGGATAGTATTTGCGTACAGATTTTATAAAAGGGGATTTTTAGGGCAGTCCACTCTGTTGAAGGGTGGACTGTCTTTGTTTCTGAAAGGGTTTACTAAAAGACGCAAATGATATAAGCTGAATAGCGTAATAAAGTGATAAAATATGATATTTAGCAAATTATTCGGTTCGGCAGAAAAACAAACAAACAAGTTTTTGCCGATCGTGGACGGGATAAATAGCCTCGAGCCGGAAATGGAAAAACTTTCGGACGTTGAGCTCAAAGCGAAAACTGAAGAATTCAGAAAAAGGCTGAGTCCGCCGGATGGCGGAGGAGAAAAAGAGGACGATATGCTCCCCGAAGCTTTTGCCGTGGTTCGCGAAGCCGTGAAGCGCGTGGACGGAAAAAGGCTTTTTGATGTCCAGCTTTTGGGCGGAATCACGCTTCATCAGGGAAAGATCGCTGAAATGAAAACGGGTGAAGGAAAAACGCACACAGCGACAATGGCTGTCTATCTCAATGCCCTTTCCGGGCGTGGTGTTCATATCGTGACGGTCAACGACTATCTTTCCAAGCGCGATATGAATTGGATGGGGCCGATCTATCATTTTCTCGGACTTTCGGCGGGCTGTATTCAGCATGACGCGTCGTTCATATACGAACCCAAAATCATCGACAGCGATGAAGTGAGCATCGAGATGGAAAATTTGCGGCCGGTCAGCCGGCGCGAGGCGTACGCGGCCGATATCACATATGGAACGAACAATGAATTCGGTTTTGATTATCTCCGCGACAACATGGTGCAGAGCCTTGATCAAATGGTTCAGCGCCAAGAGATGAACTATGCCATTGTTGACGAAGTGGACTCGATTCTTATCGACGAAGCTCGTACGCCGCTCATCATCAGCGCGCCGGATAGCGAATCAACGAAACTCTATCGCCAATTCGCGCAAGTTGTCCCGCGGCTCAAGAGGGAAGATGACTATACCGTTGATGAAAAGATGAAGGCGGTGTCGCTCACCGACAAAGGGATATCGGCTGTCGAAAAAATGCTTGGCGTGAAAAATATTTACGATATTTCGAAAATTTCCTATGTTCATCAGCTCGAGCAGGCGCTCAAAGCCAATATTCTTTTCAAGCGGGACCGCGATTATGTCGTGCAGGAAGGGCAGGTGGTCATCGTGGATGATTTCACGGGACGTTTGATGCCTGGGCGGCGATATTCGGAAGGACTTCATCAGGCGATCGAAGCCAAGGAAAATGTCGAGGTGCAAAAAGAATCGCGTACGCTTGCAACAATTACATTCCAAAATTATTTCCGAATGTACAAAAAACTCGCCGGAATGACGGGAACAGCCCTTACTTCGGCTGAAGAATTTGCCAAAGTGTATAAACTTGATGTCGTTCCGATTCCAACCAATCAGCCGATGGTTCGCAAAGATCTGGCGGATACGGTGTACAAAAACGAAGAAGGGAAATTTCGCGCGGTGGTGGAAGAGATCAAAGTTCGGCACGAAAAAGGCCAGCCGGTTCTGGTCGGCACGATCGCGATCGAAAGATCGGAAATTCTCCATGATATGCTCGAGCGGACGGGCGTTCCCCACGAGGTTTTGAACGCCAAAAACCACGAAAAAGAAGCCCAAATCATTGCGCGGGCCGGCGAAAAGGGCGCCGTGACGATTGCGACGAATATGGCCGGACGCGGAACGGATATCAAGCTTGGAGAAGGCGTGCGCGAGACAGGCGGACTTCATATTCTGGGCACGGAGCGCCATGAAGCGCGTCGGATCGACAATCAGCTCCGCGGACGATCCGGCCGGCAGGGCGACCCGGGATCTTCGCAATTTTTTGTGTCGCTTGAGGACGAACTCATGCGCCGGTTCGGGGGAGACAAGGTGAAAAATATCATGGATCGTTTCGGACTTCCGGACGACCAGCCGATCGAAAACAAGATTATCTCGCGTTCAATCGAGTCGGCCCAATCAAAGATCGAGGGCTTCAACTTCGATATCCGTAAGCACGTTCTTGAGTATGACGACGTGATGAACAAACAGCGCGAAGTGATCTACAAAAAAAGGCGCGATATTTTGGCAAAAGAGTCGCTCAAGGACGAAGTGATGAACATTGTCGAAGAGGAAATCGAGCAGATCGTGAGCATGCACACGGCCGGGCATCCGGAAGACTGGCAAATGGAAGATATTTTGAACGATTTCAATGTGATATGCCCCGCGTGCGCTGATCTGAATAAATTAATCGAGATTCAAAAATCAAAAAATGAGATCAATGACGCGCAAAAAAATTCAAAGCTGATTGAATATCTCAAGGGGCTCGCGAAAGAAGTCTATGGCAAAAAGGAACAGGAAATCAGCCCGCCGGTGATGCGCCAGATCGAAAAAGCGATCTATTTGCGCTCGATCGACACTTTTTGGATGAATCATCTCGATGATATGGACTATTTGCGCGAAGGGATTGGCCTGCGTGGCTATGGCCAGCGAGATCCGCTCGTGGAATACAAGAAAGAAGGCTTTTTGCTGTTCAATAATTTGCTCGACAGTATCCGCAACGCGGTCGTGAACACAATTTTCAAGATCGGGGTTATGAAAGAGGAACCGGTGCCGCAAAAAAGCGTCCTCGAAGAAGCAAAATATCAAGGCGCCGAAGAACAGCCCGCCCAATTCGCGGCTACGGCAGCTACAGATGAGAAGAATCCAGTGCCTGCCCAGCAAACAATCAGAAATTCAAAAGAAGTCGGGAGAAATGATCCCTGTCCTTGTGGAAGCGGGAAAAAATACAAAAAATGCTGTGGAAGATAATTTATTCTATAAATCTTATGTTCTGGAACAAGAAGAAAAATGACGATGGCGAAGTAGCTGACACCCAGAAAATGGGGATGTTGCAGCGCCTTGCGATGAGGAAGCTTGAGAAAATGGATCCCAAAGAGCGCGAAAAAGTGATGCAAAAAGCCCTTTCACCCGAAAATATTGCCAAAAACAAGGACAAAATCCTCGAAACGATGGAACAGATGAAAGCATCTGGACAGATGACCGACGAGCAGATGCGAATGGCGAAAGAAAAGTTGGGGTTGTGAAAATATTTTTGCAATATAGCTGAAAAA
>JBAZUC010000073.1:0-3527 GCA_041661585.1 Parcubacteria group bacterium | reverse complement strand
TTCAAACGCGCTTTTCCGGAAACAATCAAACTTTCCGTCTATCCCCGAAAAATCTTTTCCGGCCAGCCTGGCGAAAAAACATTTCTGCCAGAAATTATATTTTTTCCAAATATCCATCGGATGAGCAACGATATGACTCGCCGCAACTACTTGATCATCGCTGAAGGGCGCGACTAGTTTTTCCAAAGAATCTTCTTCGAGAATGACATCCTGGTGCAAAGTGACAACAAGGTCGCCTGTGGCCGACTCTATTCCTTTGTTGTAAGCGGCCGCGAGCCCGATTTTCTTTTCGTTTTGAATCAGCGTGCAGTTTTGTTTTCCATCCAAATATTCCTTGATCGTTTGAACCGACCCGTCACTCGAAGCGTCGTCAACAACAATAAGTTCGTCAAATTTCTTCGACTCCGCGAGAAGGCTTTCCAGCGTTTTTTCAAGAGTTGATTCTCCGTTATGCACCGGCATGATCACGGAAATCTTCTGTTCGTGCTTCATGATTTTCTTTCTGTTTCAATGTTCTGATTAGTTTTGCCGGACTGCCGGCAATCACGGAATAGGCGGGAAAAGATTTCGTCACAACGCTGTTGGCACCGACCACGCAATGTTCTCCCAGATGAACACCTTTCAAGACGAAAGAATGAGCGCCGATGAAACACTCATCTTCAACGGTTATTTCATGACCTTCGGTTATTCCGGCATCCATCGGGGAAATATCCGGATCAAAAACATCGTGGTCATGGTCGACAAGCGTGACATTGTATGACAGCAGGCATTTTTTCCCGATGGAAATTTTTTTGCAGGCCGAGACCACCAAATTTCTTCCCGCCTGCGTGCCATCACCGAAAAATATTTTCGCGCCTTTTGTTTCTCTTGAAATATCCAGCCACGCGCTTCTTCCAACGATGACATTGTTTCCTAAAACGACGCCTTTGAGAATCGGGGCGACGGCATAACCCGGACCAATGAAACTGTTTTTGCCAAATTTCATTCCCTTGATCCTCGCCGGAATGGAAATGAGATATGCGACAATTTTGCTGAATATATTCATTTTATTTTCTTTACGCAAAATATTTCAAAAGCGTATTTTGGAAATGGATAGGTAATGAGCTGACTCAAAGTGGCAATAATAAACCAGAAAATTCTGGGTCGCAGACGGACAGAAGCCATAAAATCATCCTGATCCCGGCCGGCTTCAATGGGAGCATCATATCGGATGAATTTGAATCCGGATAATCCCCGACAGCGAAATCCCAATTTTTTCATCATTCTTATTTCCCAACCGGACAAATGTTTTTGGAATGGATTGCCGTCATATTGGTTTTGCGGCAAAAATCCGTTGGGCGTGGAGACAATCACTTTCTTTTTTGCCCATTTATCGGCTTTTTCAAGCATAGCATAACCAATATTTTCGGGAAGGTGCTCAAGAACTTCGATCATGATGACAGCGTCAAAACTATTTTCCGGAAAATCAACCTTCTCGACTTTTTTTTCGATGTATTCGGTGTGAATTTTTCTTTTTTTTGATTCTTCGAGAGAGGGTCTGAAGGTTTCCACTCCAACGCTGTATTTGACATTCTTGCAATATTGAAGAGGCGAAGACGGTCCACAGCCAAGATCCAAAACGCTTTCGCAGTTCTTCAATTCTTTTTTCAAGCAAAAAACCGTCGTGCGGAAAATACTTGAAAAAAATCGGGAGTGATAAATTTTGTCGATTGTTTTTTTCATTGCAATTTGTAGCTGAATCTAATATGACGTAATTTTCTTGAATTGATCTTGCTTTTGTACCAATCCGTGAGCGGGATGAGGATGAAAGGAGGAACAGCCATGCAACCCAAGCTGAAAAACCAAAAAACGGGATTATAGGCATTTTGCCAGCGATACTTCAGCAAATACCGGATCTCTCTCAACAAATATCCGTACTTTGCATAGTTTCTGATCTGAATGAGGCCGACATAATTTTTGGCGACATAATTTTTGATGAAATATTTCCGGAATTTTTCATACTCCTTCCCCGGAAAAACATTGTTGGCAAAATCCACCCAAGCTTGAACCGGAGACTTGTCATATATCCAGGAGACACTCCGGCACTGGCTGCTCCGAACGCGGACGGCCAGGTTGAAATCCTTGAGAAACACAATCGGGTGCTTCTTCAATATAGAAATAAACGGATAGACATGGCAAGAAAAAATATCCTTGTGAAACGGCGTATCCATATATCTCCTTCGCATGGCCAGGCCCGAGAGCTGTCCCGCCACATCAATTGTTAAAATGATTCTTTCAAAATCGTCATTTATTGAAACTAGCTCATTTTTTTGGGGATTGAGCTGTCCCGTCGCCCGCACGGGCTTTGTTATCTTCTCGTCGAACCAAAAATACGGCCGCGCCACCGCACCGATATCGTCGGAAATTTTGAACGCCTGATATGTATCCTCGAGCGCGCCCTCGCCCAAAATGTCATCTTGTCCCATGAGATAAACAATCTCCCCGTCTCCCCTTTTGCTCAAGCTTTCCAAATTTCGGGAATAACCGAGATTTTTCTCGTTTTTGAATATCTTGATCCGAGCATCACCCATCGCCTCGATGACTTCAATTGTGTTGTCAGAAGAAACATCATCTTGCACAATGATTTCAAAGTTCTGAAAACTTTGCGTGAGGAGGCTGCGCAAAGTGTCGCCGATCACCGAAGCGCCGTTGTAAGTTGGGATTAGAATGCTAAATTTCAAATCGTTCATCTTAGTAAAAATTTCGCCCCCACCAAAAATCGCAGAAAATACATCCCCGCAGTCAGAATTGGATGCCGAAAAAGTTTTTTCCATTTTCCTTTTTCAACAAAAACTCCGAAAAATCGATAGCAAAAGCCAAATTGTTTTTTGGCATCCGGGTCATCTTTCCCCCACTTTTTGATATAGACATCCAGATTTTTTGAATAATATTCTTTTTTGGCGAGATATTTTTTGAGGCTGAATTCTTCTTCGTTGTGATAGAGAGGGCTTTCTATAATATCAAATATTCCCAGCTTCTTGAGCCGCTTGTCGAGGTCCCAATCTTCGCAGGCGTACATTTTTTCGTCGAAACCTCCCGCTTGCAAAAATTTGTCTTTTTTGATGAACCGGACCGCGTCAATCACTGTTCCGTCATAGAAGCTTCTCTCGAAGCTTCTGACACGCGAGAAAAACTTTTTTCCGGACACGATTTCGGGAATATAGAGGGCGATGATATTTTTGTCTCTCGATACTTTTTCAACGCATTCTCTGACCGCATTTTCGCTCAAGACCATGTCCGCGTCGAGATGAACGAACCATTCCCCTCCCGATCTTTCCACTCCAAAGTTCTTCTGGACCGATCTTTCCGGTCCCCCGTTAAACATTTTCAAGTTTAACGGGGCAAGCCCGCTCTGGAATTTCCTTACAATATCTTTCGTTTTGTCAGTCGAATTGTTGTCAACCACGATTATTTCGATATTTTCCGACGAAAAAGACTGCGTCAAAACAGACTCAAGGCAATTCCCGATATTCCCCTCTTCGTTTTTT
>JBAZUC010000072.1:0-3535 GCA_041661585.1 Parcubacteria group bacterium | reverse complement strand
TGTCCGACGCTGATTATAATGCCAACCGCGATCCTCAAATGGACAAGGCGCTCGAAGTCATCAAAGAGAAGATAAAATAGGGGGGTTTGCTAAAATATTTTTTTGAATTATAATAAAACCAATGAACCCCGTTAGAAAGAAGAACAAGGATATTTTCTAACGAGGGTATAATAATTAATCTTCTAACGGGGTGAAAGTAATCCTACTGAAAAATGTCGACAAGCTCGGCAAGGAGGGAGAAACCAAAGAGGTAGCCGACGGCTACGCCCGCAATTTTTTGATTCCGCAAAATCTTGCTCAGCCGGCGACCGAGCAAGCGCTTCGGGAAGCTGAATCCAGCGCGGCCAAAAAATCAAAGGTTGTTCAAACAGATTTGGAAGAGGCTCAGAAGCTGGCGGAGCAATTGGACGGAAGAGAATTGTTCATCAAAGTCAAAGAGAAAGACGGGACATTGTTCGGCTCGGTAAATGAAAAAACGATCGCCAAGACATTTGCGGATGAGGGGCTCAAAATCGAATCGGAAAGCGTGAAGCTCGAGGAACCGATCAAAGAGGTTGGAGACTATGATGTTCGCCTGGAACTTCCTCACGGCTTGGAAGCGAACATAAAGGTGATCCTTGTTCCCGAAGAAGTCTGAGTTCTCACAAAGATTTTTAATAATAGATAGGGGTGATATCTTTTCACCTCTATTTTCTTGAAATCAATATGAAACCAAAATACATTTTTGTCGTCGGGGGAGTGATGAGCGGGGTCGGAAAAGGAATTGCCACCGCTTCGATCGGAAATATCCTTCAATCAAAGGGTTTTCGCGTTTCGATGATGAAAATCGACCCATATCTCAATGTTGACGCGGGAACGATGAATCCGACCGAGCACGGAGAAGTTTTCGTTTTGGACAGCGGAATGGAAACAGACCAGGATATGGGAAATTATGAACGGTTCATGAATTTCACGTTGCCGGCGGAAAACTATATGACGAACGGAATGGTGTACAAGACCATCATCGACCGCGAACGGGCCATGGGATACGGCGGCCGCTGCGTCGATGTTGTTCCGGATGTCCCGAGAGAGATCATCCGCCGCATTCAAAAAGCCCAAAAGAACTCAAAGGCTGAAATCATGCTCATTGAGGTTGGAGGAACGCTTGGAGAATACCAGGGACTCTTGTTTCTTGAAGCCGGCCGAATGATGCGTCTCGCAAATCGGGGCGACGTTCTCTTTGCACTCGTCAGCTATCTGCCCGTCCCTTCAACGGTCGGGGAAATGAAAACAAAGCCAACCCAATACGCGGTTCGTTCGCTCAATGCCGCTGGAATTCAGCCCGACATCATCATCGCCCGCAGCGCCGTCGCCCTCGACAAAAAAAGAAAAGAAAAATTGGCCGACCATTGCAACCTCCGCGAAAAAGATGTGATCAGCGCTCCGGACATCGAATCTGTCTATGAAGTGCCGGTCAATTTCGAAAAAGACAATATGAGCGGCATCTTGCTGGAAAAACTGGGACTGAAGCCAAAGAAAAAAGATATGGTGCGCTGGAAAGCCATGGTGAGAAATATAAAAAACTCCAAAAAACCTCTTAAAATAGGCATCGTCGGCAAATATTTCGGGACAGGCGACTTTGTCCTTTCAGATGCCTATATCTCCGTCATCGAAGCCGTGAAGCACGCCTGCTATTCCTTCAAGCGAAAGCCGCAAATTGACTGGCTGAACGCGGAAGAATACGAAAAAAATCCGGCCAAAGTCCGCGAGCTGAAATATTACGCGGGAATTCTTGTGCCGGGAGGATTTGGCGAGCGGGGAGTAGAAGGAAAATTGAAAGCCATTGAATTTTGCCGGAAAAACAAAATTCCGTATTTCGGACTTTGCTACGGAATGCAGCTCCTTGTCATCGAATACGCGCGAAATGTGTTGAAATTGAAAGGCGCGAACACGACCGAGATCAACCGCAACACCAAATTTCCGGTGATCGACATTATGCCCGAACAAAAAAAGAATCTCGCCGACAAAAATTATGGCGCGACAATGCGCCTGGGCGCCTATCCCGCCAAACTCAAGAAAAATACAGTCGCTATCGGAGCATACAAAACGCCGAATATTTCCGAGCGCCACCGCCATCGCTGGGAAGTGAACCCGGAATATATTGAACGCCTCGAAAAAGCGGGGCTCGTCTTTTCCGGCACTTCACCCGACGGCCGCCTCATGGAAATCGCCGAGCTCCCAAAAAAATCTCATCCTTTCCACCTTGGCACTCAATTCCATCCCGAATTCAAATCCTCGCCTATTCATCCGCATCCTCTTTTTAGGGAGTTTATTAAGAATGCGATAAAATAGTGAAATAAAAAATAGAAGCTTTGTTGCTTCTATTTTTTGAATAAGTTTTCTGGTGTTTTATTCCACGCTGACAAATTTCGCTTTTTCGAGACGTCCCGTGAATTTCATGATTTTCTTCGCCGCGAATTTGACCGCTCCGTCTTTCATTGCGAAGAGAGTATCGTCCGAGCCTTTTTTGACATTCGCCCCCGGGCGGAATTTTGTCCCGCGCTGGCGAATGATGATATTTCCAGCTTGCACTTTTTCACCGCCGAATTTCTTGACGCCAAGCCGTTTGGATTGTGAATCTCGGCCAAGTTGTGTAGAGCCACCCGCTTTTCTGTGTGCCATATAGTTCGATAAAAGATATTGAATTTACTATAGAATAATAGTTTATTCCTGACAAAATGTCAATTACTGACAAGCTGAAAAATTCAAAAATAGCTGAATTTTGGCTTAAGTATGAGCAAAAAATCGTATTGGCAATCGGCATAGTCCTCATCGCCGCCATCTCGTTTGAGGCCGGATTGCTGAAAGGACAGCAAAACAAGCAAGAACCGGTGATTGTGAACAAGGCTGCTGCTGTTGAAACAGCCAACGTCAATGCTTGCCAGAATATTTCTGAAGCGAATAGCGCAAAAACCGCCTCTGTGCTCGGCAAATCCGCTTCAACAGAAATTATTGCGACGGCCGACAATCAAAAATGCGCCTTTGTCGCCAGCAAAAACTCAAACAAATATCACCTCCTGACATGCCGGTACGTCCAAAACATCAAACCGGAAAACAAGATTTGCTTTTCTTCCAAGGAAGAAGCTGAAAGCCGGGGATTTCAAGGAGCGAAGTGCTGTATTAAATAATTCAAAAATCATGAAAAACAAACTTATCGTCATTTCTCTCGGCGGGTCGCTGATCTTTCCACCGGAAGGAATAGACTGGAAATTTCTGAAAAATTTCAAAGATCTGATTTTGAAATTTATCAAGCGAAATAATCGCTTCATCATCATTTCCGGCGGAGGATCTATCTGCCGGCAATATCAAAACGCCGTTTTGAAAATCGGCGTCATTGAGAAAGATGATAGAGACTGGATCGGGATCCATTCCACGCGGCTCAACGGCCACTTGTTGCGAACGATCTTCAGAAAATACGCCCATCCGCGCATCAACAAGAATCCCTATCAGAAATTCGATTTCCGCGAAAAGATCCTGATCGGCGCCGGCTGGAAAC
>JBAZUC010000071.1:0-3555 GCA_041661585.1 Parcubacteria group bacterium | reverse complement strand
GCGAGTTGCTTTTCCATCAGCATATTGCTGTAGGATCTTTCCAATTTTTTGTACTTTTCCAGATCCAGAAAATCCACCACTTCGTTGTATTCTTTTTTGGCTTCGGCGAGGCCTTTTTTCACAACTGTCTCCAGTTCCAAAAAAGTTCCGAGTTTTTGCACTTTGTCTAGATGGATTCTGGTGTTTTTGTACATCCAAAGTTTGCGTTCTTTTTTCACAACCACTTTTTCCCCATAGGCTTTTTTCAAAACCGCTTTCAGCGCCTGCGCTTGTTTTTTGTCAAAATATATAATGTCGTAGTCGGACACCGTGGCCTCTTTTTTGTCGGGTCTTGCATAAAGGACCAACAGAAACTCTTTGTCATTTTGTTCCCGGAGTTTCAGTCTTTTCCCTTTGCAATTGAAATATGTGTCCGTTTGCGACAAAACTCCTTCGTCGGTCGCCCGGGCTTTTTTGAGATTGCGGTTGATGCTTTGGAAATCATCAACTTGGATTTTGAGCTCAATATTTTTCATTTTTTGCTGCTTGCATTTGTCATCAACTCTGTCTTTATCCTACTCCAAAACCCGCTTTTTTTCAAGAAAAGAAGCCCCGCTGTGAAAGCCGGGGTGTATTGACAAACAGGCCGTCATGAGATATGATTCATTGAAAACAAAAAAAAATTAAAGGGGGACAAGATGCATATAAGGATGCAGATCATTGATCTTTTAGATGTGAAAAAGTGCCTCGGGATGCTGGTTGCTTCATTCGGTCTCAAAATCCCTTTTGACCCGGAAGCCGCAGAAGAATTTTTCTACTGCAGGCAATATGGGCGCTGTATCGGAGAAATCAAGCGGCATTTCGGAATTGGCCTCACTCTCCGGGTGCAGCATATCCGGGATCAACGAGAGGGAATTTGGTTTCCGCGTGATTTCCCTATCGACAGCCTGCTCATCAGCCGCTACTACGATGAAAAGCGCGAGCCAGCCCTTGTGGGCACGAATGACTCCCTGCGGCTCTTCGGCACAAAAGCGTTTGAGAACTCGACGCTGATGCTCTATCTCCATCCAACGGCGAAAGAGGGGTCGTTCGAGCAATTTGCCGCCGTTATCGGCCATCAGATGGCCCACATCCTCCTGCATGCAACATTCCACCCGCTCCGGAGAAGCGAGGTCGCCACAGACCTCCTTGCCATGGTGATGGGGTTCCATGCGATAATTCACGGAGCGAATATTCAGTCCTCCGGAAAGATCGGCTATCTTCATGAAGATGTTTGCTCTTTCGCCTTTGGCCTTATAAACAAAAGGCTGGGTGAGAAAGTAATCTCGGTCGATCTCGCTGAATAATTTTGCATCCAAAAAAGGCGCCCCGCCCGGGACGCCTTTTCTTTTTTTTCAAGAAAAAATCCAACGAATCGCAGTATTGACAAATTAATGTGAATCATATAGAATGGACTGTTGTTCTTTGATTTCATCCCTAACAAAGGAGCCCTGGCAATGAACGAAAAAGGCTGCTTTTCCAATGAAGATTTGCTGATTTTCTTGAGTCAGCTAGTCGTATCCTTTGGCCTTCATAGACCCTTTGAAAGTCCCTCTGCGAGAGAAAATTTCTCCAGAGGAAATCTTACAAAAGTGATCCTTGAGATCAAGGAGCATATGAGGGTCACTTGTCGCCTGAAAGCCTTGTATGTGCAAGGCGATATCCATACTTATCTTGCAAACGCAGCTTTTTTGCCAAAGGTCATCCAAGAGAAAGCGCGCGAATTTCTGAAATCCGGCCGATTTGCTACAATGGCAACACTGATGCCCTGGCCCCTTCCAATATATGGCACAAGGGCGTTTGAGTGTCTGGAGTGTGTTGTTGCTATCAACGCTCCTCATTTCTCCTCACATTCTTACGAGACTTTCGCGGCTGGCATTTCGCACGAGCTGGCACACATCATTTTGGATTGTATCCGGCATCCTCTCCAAAAGATGGAAACAGCCGTGGACTTGCTCACTATGGTCTTGGGTTTTGCGGATATCGCCCTGGCTGGCAACTTCTATCATGAAGGAGAGGAGGGCGGTTTGACGCTCGCGCAAACGAAACTTGCTCATGCCGAGATCAAGAGACTGCTGTAACGCCAGCCTCTCACCAAAAAAGGCGCCCCGCCCGGGACGCCTTTTCTTTTTTTTCAAGAAAAAATGCCAGGGACGTGCGTCCCCGGCAGGCTAGGCGTTTACCTCATTTTTTGGTAACAGTTTATCTCGCGAACGATGGCTTTCGATTTAACAAAGCCGGTGATCCGGCGGATCTCTTCTCCTCCCCGAAAGAACAGCGTAGAGGGAACGTTCATGGCCTTGTGTTCCCTGGAAGCAGTATAGTTTCTGGCCTCTCCAACATTTATCGGACAGATCACAACCCCCTTCCCCGCCAATTTGGCAACAGCCGGCAACACTTCATTGAGCAGCCGCCGGCAAGGCGTGCACCACTCGGCATAGAAGACAGCCATGAAAAGCCTGTCTTTGTACGCCTTGATCAAGTCTGCCAACGTTCGTCCCCCCTGCTCAATTTGTTCGGCAGTCATGCTGGTCTCCTCCTTTCAACCTTGGCTCAACTCCTTGATTTTTTCGTACTGGCTGAATAAAAAATTGATCACTTCTTCGTCGCCGGGCTGGTTGAACTGCTCTTTGAGCTTTTCTTCTGCTTGTTCGCGCGGCTGTGGCGGGATATTCGACGAGCCGAAGATCCTGCGGTCAAAAACATCAAGCATCGCGAGAAGACGCGCATTGTCGACGTCGACATCTTCTATGCCCTTGAATTGAATACCGATAGCGGGATATGGATTTTCCTGAAACTCGTGATGCAAGAGGACTGGGTTATAGACTCGAGGACTTCTTCCTCTGTTTTTCAAATAGGCATATCCTCTGTAGGCGTGTACACCCACAATTTTGAGATCTTTCGGCCCGAACTTGCCAGTGATCTTGGAGAGATATTTTTGGGGAATTTCTGTCTTCCCTATATCATGCAAAAGACAGATCTCAACGAAGATCTTTATCTCTTCCTCTGAAAAGTTGCGATGCTTGGCGAGAAGATAGCCCAAATTGGTCATGCGCTGGCAGTGGCGCAGAGTATCTTTCTTGGCGCTCATGCCTGCCAGATCTTTTTGGCCATCTCTCAAAAATTTATCACTTTCGATGATTGCCCGCACTTCAGGCAAATATATTTTCGACCTCGGCTTTTCGGGATTGAAATCTTCCAGGGTCATAATAGTTCGTAAGTATTATATTCTTCTTCAGGCAAATAACTGCTTTCATTCTATCAAAATATCCCCTGTTTTTGCAAATAAAAAAACCGCCGATTTTTTCGGAGGTTTGGCTAAAAATTGCCAAAACAACAACTCGCCCGCTTTTTCGGCGAGAAACAACGAAAACTTTCCATGGCGCCTATTCCGTTACTTTGTAAATAACGGCGCCTTCTTTTGTCGGGTTTTCCAGCTTGATCGCCAACTCGTCGCCTTTCTTTCCTTTTTCCACCGGTTTGTGGTCGATCTGCATCGAGGCGATCTCCATCGTGAAGTCATTTTTGCCCTTAACC
>JBAZUC010000070.1:0-3642 GCA_041661585.1 Parcubacteria group bacterium | reverse complement strand
AAAAAGTGTTTGATCAAAAAAGTAAGATGTCCTTTCTTTTTGCCCTTCGGGGCATTCCCGGCAAATTTATCCGCCTGAGCTCTTTCAAAGAACTTGGGCGGATTTTGTTATTGGGTTGATAAAATTATCCTTTTCGTTTATAATGACAATGCTAAAAACATCGTATTTATGTCATATTTTGAAATAATCGGGGGAAAAAAGTTGAATGGGGAAATTGAGGTGAAAGGGGCGAAAAACGCGGCGTTGAAGGCGGTCGCAGCGGCCCTTCTTTCGCGCGAGAAGTGGACGATCACAAATTTTCCCTTTATTGAGGATACAAAAAGGAGCCTTGAAATGATCGAAGATTTGGGTGTGAAGGTTGCGCGTGGAAATAACAGAGTGGAAATTCAGGCGGATAAGATCAAAACAAGCCATCTCGACGACGATCTGGCAAAAAAATTGCGCGCTTCAATCATTCTCGCCGGGCCGGTTTTGGCGCGAACGGGGAAAATGCGGATGCATCATCCGGGCGGGTGCGTGATTGGAAAGCGGCCGATTGATATGTTTCTCGACGGATTCCAAGAATTCGGCGCCAAAGTGAAATGGGAAAACGCGCATTTTCAAATGAGCGCGAAGCGTCTCAAGTGTGCGAAAATATTTTTCCCAAAAGTGACTGTCACCGGAACGGAAACGATGATGATCACGGCGGTGCTGGCTCAAGGGGAAACAATTCTCGAAAACGCGGCGATGGAACCGGAGATCCCGGCGCTCGCGGAATTTCTGAACAAGTGCGGCGCAAAAATTTCAGGCGCCGGAACGGCGACGATCAAAATACGCGGAGTAAAAAGAATTCGAGGCGGAAAATTGAATTTGATACCCGACCGGATCGAAACAGGAACATTCGCGATTCTCGGCGCGCTCGTGGGAGGAAAAGTGAAAATCAAAAAATGCAATCCGAATCACGTCCGATCATTGCTTGTGAACTTTGAAAAAGCGGGAATCAAATTTGAAGAAAAAAAAGACGAGTTGATTGTGTATGGAACAAAAAAAATCAAGCCGATAAATTTGTCCACCCACGAGTATCCCGGGTTTGCAACCGATCTCCAGCCCCCGTTCACTTTGCTCATGACGCAGGCCAGGGGGTCAAGCCTCATTCACGATTCCATTTTCGAAAATCGTTTTATGTTTGCGGATGCGCTCAATCTGATGGGCGCGGATATAAAAATGAATGATTCACATCGGGTGACGGTCAATGGCTCTTCAAAACTTTCCGGGAGGAAAATTGTGAGTCCGGATCTTCGAGCCGGGATCACGCTTGTGTTGGCCGGCCTCATCGCAAACGGGAAAACAAAGATCGAGAATATTTATCAGATTGATCGCGGATACGAGAAGATCGAGGAAAGATTGCAAAAATTGGGAGCGGATATAAAAAGAGTAGGAAAATAAAAATTCAAAAGTCAAAATCAAAATTCAAAAGTCAAAAGTTTTTTAAATAAAATTCGTAGCCCTAAACAACTTTTGCCCTTTGCCTTTTAATTTTTGACTTTTTTTATCGTGTTTATCAAGAAAATCGGAATTGATCTTGGGACTGCCAACATCCTCGTGTTCTTGCCGGGAAAGGGGATTGTTGTCAACGAGCCGTCTGTAGTGGCGATCTCGCTCATTGACAACAAGGTCTTGGCGGTGGGAAATGAAGCGAAAGATATGATCGGGCGCACTCCGGAGGCGATCACGGTGATGAGACCGCTAAAAGACGGTGTAATTGCGGATTATCGGATCACCGAAGCGATGCTTCGTTACTTCATAAACAAGGTGAGCGGGGGTTTTCGGCTGATTCGACCCGAGGTCATGGTTTCGATACCGGCCGGCGTCACTTCGACGGAGAGGCGCGCTGTTGTCGATGCGACAGTGAAAGCGGGCGCGAAGACGGCCTATGTCGTCAAGGAGCCGATTCTTGCGGCGATCGGAGCAGGAGTTCCGATAAACAGCGCGGCGGGGAATATGATCGTCGATATTGGCGGAGGAACGAGCGAGGTGGCTATCATATCTCTCGGCGGCGTGGTGGCGGCGCACAGCGCGCGAGTCGGAGGAAACAAGATCGATCAGGCCATTGCGGATTTCATCAAAAAGAAACACGGACTGGCTATCGGAGAGCGGACGGCCGAAGAAATAAAGATCGCGATCGGCAGTGCGATTCCTCAAGTGAAAGATGAATATGTGGAAGTGCGCGGGCGCGATCTCATCGCGGGGATGCCGAAAACGATTCGAATATCATCGAACGAAATCACGGAAGCCATTCAGGACGAATTGCGCGAGATCATCAACGCGATCAAAAAAGTTCTCCAGGAAACTCCGCCGGAACTTGCAGCGGACGTAATTGACAAGGGAATGATTCTCTCTGGCGGCGGCGCGCTTCTTCGCAATATGGACCAGCTTATTTCGAAAACGACGGGCGTGCCGTGCTATGTCGCGGATGATCCTCTTTTTTGCGTCGTGAAGGGAACGGGTATTGCGCTTGAGAATTTGGATATGTACAAGAGGATGATAATGCTGACGAAATAAATATGACGATTGGGATCGACGCTTCGCGGGCGTTTCAAAAAAACAAAACCGGAATTGAAGAATATTCTTTTCAGGTGATCAAACATCTGTGTGGTGAATTTGAAAAAGAGCAGGTGATTTTGTATTGCAATCCGGCGATAAATATAAGGCCGGATTTTAAATTGCCGTCTAGCTGGAAAATAAAATTTCTGCGCGCGCCGATCTTTTGGACGCAAGCGCGGCTTTCGCTTGAAATGCTGTTTCATCCGGTGGATATACTGTTCGTGCCGGCACATACGGTGCCGCTCATCCATCCGAAAAATACGATCGTTACAATTCACGGACTCGAATACGAATTTTGTCCCAGGGCCTATTCTTTTTGGCAGAGATTTTATATGCGGCTTGTCATCAAAAATTCATGCCGATGGGCGAAGCACATCATTGCTGTAAGCGAAAATACGAAGAAGGATTTGATGAAGTTGTACAAAGTGCCGGAGAAAAAAATTGAAGTCATATATGAAGGAGCTGGTGATCTCGAACTCAAAACGCAAAGCGAAAAGATTCCGGACGGCAAATATTTGTTATTTGTTGGAAGATTAGAAGAAAGAAAAAACATTATCGGTATTATTTCCGCGTTTAGTATTTTGAAAAAGAAGCATAACATTCCTCACAAATTGGTTTTGGCGGGCAAGTTTGGATACGGAGCGGAAAGTATAAAAAATAAAATAGAAAACTGCGAACATAAGAACGATATAATTTTGCCTGGATATATCTCTGACGAAGAGAAGTTTGAATTGCTGAGGCATGCGGATGTGTTTTTGTTTCCGACATTCTATGAGGGATTTGGCCTGCCGATTTTGGAAGCCCAAAGTGTCGGAACGCCGGTCGTGACTTCGGATATTTCCTCAATGCCGGAAATATCGGGCAATAGCGCGGTTTTGGTTGATCCGAAAAGTCCCGAAGAAATTGCCGAAGCGGTTCACAAGTTGACCTCGGACGAAAGCTATAAAAATGATATAATAGAAAAAGGATTGGAGAACGTGAAGAGGTTTAGTTGGGAAAAGTGTGCGAGAGAAATTGCGGATATACTTTTAAAATAAAAAAAGCCGGACCCAACTCACG
>JBAZUC010000069.1:0-3889 GCA_041661585.1 Parcubacteria group bacterium | reverse complement strand
TATGAAAATAGCAAATTTCCCGAAAAATGTAAAGAAAAACTGCCCCAACGATGCGCCACAAGGACAGTTGAAAATATATTTCTTTTTGCTAAAGTGATTTCAGCTTTTTGTTGAGTCCTTGGATTTCCTCATCCAAAAACATCAAGTCGGTACTTTTTTTCTTGAGCGTTTTTTCAAGCTCGTCCCGATTTATGCGAAGTCTTTCCTCTTCTTTCTTGAATTTTCGTTTCTGAATTTCAAGGTCTTCTACTTCCCGCAAAATTTTTCCGCGATCAGATTTCAAAATCACAATTTGCCGTTCGATATCCAGGCGTTTTCGGCGAGCTTCACTTGGATCGCTCGTGGAAGATTCTTCATCCGCTGCTTCATTATCACTTTTATAATCATCGAGTATTCCCATACAATAAGTTTAAAATTAAAAGTTAAAATTGAAAAATCACACTTTAAAGTTAAAAATTTTTGAATTTGTTTAATTTATAATTCTTAATTTTGATTTTTAACTTTTCACTTTAAACTTTTAACTTGTTATCGTTCCTCCTCCGAGAACTTCACTGTTTTTATAAAAAACCGCCGACTGGCCCTTTGTCACCGCCCGTAGATTTTTTTTAGCTTCAATGGTCAACACCTCCGACTTGTTTACCCCATAGCGACGCGAAGCGTCTGCTTCGGGGCTTTTTCTTATTATAGCAGAAACTTTAGGCGCGTGATAGCGAATCTGCACATGGACTTTCAAAATATATTTTCTCCCCGAATTTCCCTTATTTACCCAATTCACCCTATTCACGAAAAACTTTCTCACAAGCAATTTTTTCGGATCTTTCGTCACAACTATTTCATTTTTCTTTATATTTTTTCTGACTACAAAATAAGGGCCGGGGCCGCTTGCCCGAATCGCTTCCCACTCTTGGCGGGATGCGGGCGGGCCTATTTCAATCCCTTTTCGCTGGCCGATGGTATAAAAAGGCAATCCTTTGTGACACGCGAGTATATTCCCCTTTTCATCGATAATATTCCCCAATTTCGGTTTGATATTTTTTTTCAAAAACCTGCTTATGTCGCTATTCGCCAAAAAACAAACATCCTGCGACTCTTCGTCCCCGAAAACAGGTAATTTGAATTTTTTTGCCAATATCTTCACTTCGGTTTTTTTCAATTTTCCAAGCGGAAAAATAGTTTTTGACAATTCTTTTTGCGTCAGTTTATACAAGAAATAAGATTGATCTTTAGATTTATCCACGGCTTCAAGCAGCTTAACATTTTGAAATTTAGAAATTTTAGAATTGTTTGGAAATTGAAAATTGAAAATTGAAAATTCCCGCTTTATGCGGGCATAGTGTCCCGTAGCAATATAATCCGCCTTATATTTTTTCAAAAGTTCAAAAAGCAACCGAAATTTCATTTCTTTGTTGCAAACAACACAGGGATTGGGCGTGATCCCTTTTTTATATGCCTGAATGAAATAATTGACTATTTTTTTCTTGAACTCTTTTCTTGCATCAACAATTTCCAGGGGAATATTCAATTTTTCTGCAACTAATTTAGCTTTTTTCAAGCTCCCGTCCGTCCTGCCCCGCCCTTCGCGAAGGGCGGGGTCAAAAAAACGAAAAAAAACTCCAACGATCTGAAATCCCTGTTTTTTGAGAAGCGCCGCACTCACCGCCGAGTCCACCCCGCCGGAAAGAGCAATAATGACCTTTTTTTCAAGATTTGAATTTTCCAACAGAAGAAAAGTTACACTCGCATGGAAGTTCATGGCAAACATGGCAATTTTTCCAGTACATTTTTTCAAGTTCCTTTGCTATCTGGATATTCGCCGAATTGGCCACGCCAAATATACAGGAAACATAGTCGGCAATCTCAACTTCTATTTCCCGAAAAATATTTTTTTTGTGCTCGCCCAAAAATCGATGGATAGCCTCACTCAATTCCCCCATTTCTTCCGCCAAATGAACTCCCGACTCAAAAAGATTCCTCGATGACGGAGGATATATGGATGCGAACATTTTTTGAAATCCAGCCAAGCTCCCGGGCTTCAAAGCTACATTCCTTTTGAAATTCACTTTTTTGGGGGATTTTGTTTTTTTGCAGGCGCAAGGATTGCTTCCGCAATAGGAGCATCTGACCGGAAAGCGATTCCAAGTTATGTCTTCGACATCCACTCTGAGCCGATTTGCCACAGCCATCATCCAAGAAAATGCGATCAACAAATTCGTTTTTATCTTCTTGGTATCATCCTTTCTGATTCCCTTGAGGGCCCTCATCGTGAACCTTTCCTGATTGGAAACAAGATCCCACAACGAAAAAAGCCGGTCATCAGGAAGACTGTATATGTCATTTATCAGCAGCTGAAAATCAGAAAGAGATTCTTTTGAAGAAAATCTGTACATTGTTGATTTCAAACCAATAAGATTATTTTTTCGAATCAATGCTCTCCTTGATCAGGCTCCTCACTCCGGCAAGATCCACCTTTTTCTTTTCACGAATGTTTTCGCGGCGGAAATTTCTGGGCTGCATCCGGGTCGCTTCGCCCATAGTCAAAGTTTGCCGCGGACGATCGGCCTCGCTTCTCGATGATACACTCGACCTCCTGATCGGTTTTTCCTCTCTCGCGCTTTTCGTTTGCTGGAATCTTGCTTGCTGGCGCTGATAGTCCTTGAGACAATCTTTGCAAAAAGTCGGACGCGAGACGTCGGGTTTGAATGGAACTTGGATATCCGCCTCACATGTGGCGCATTTCGCCGGGTACATCATGCGATTGTCGTCTGACTTCTGGACAGATTGGACAATTTGCGCGCTTCTCACCGGCGCGTTTTTGCTTGTGGCTGCTTTGTTGCTTTTCATATTGTCGGCTTTGACATGAATTATTTCCGGATTGTTTGCAATTATTTTTAAGTCTTTTTCCGGGAGCATTCCGCTCCAACGGGCGATTTTTTCTTCAACAATATCCCTTTGCGTTCCATACCGTTCGCGCGTCACCTTGATAACCTTTTCCGCGTTCGCAGCTGTTTTTGTGAGATCGATCGGAGGTAAAGTCGCCGCCGAAAAAGCGCTTCCGGTGAGCCCGTCGATCATCAATTTGATGTATATATTTCTGTTGGGAAGATTGACAAGGTCCTGTATCAAAAATACCGGCTCAAATTCTTTTTCCAAAAATTCGGCGTCTTCCGCGCCGATCCGGAAAGTCGCGAGCGTCCCCACGTTTCCAAAAACAGCATCGCGCACTTTGGTTGAGGTATCAGTCGTCAGCTGACCGATATATTGATGGGCCAAAATCAGATTGAGATGATATTTTCGCGCCTCGGAAAGAATGTTCGCGAAAGAGTCAGTCGCGAAATTTTGAAATTCGTCGACATAGAGATAGAAATCTTTTCGCTCTTCTTCCGGAACATCCACCCGCGCCATCGCCGCCAGCTGGATTTTGGTGATCATCATCGCTCCGAGAAGGGCACTGTTGTCTTCTCCGATCCGTCCCTTGGAAAGGTTCATGATGATGACCTTTTCCTGATCCATCAGATCGCGGATATTGAAAGCTGATTTTGTCTGCCCGACAATATTTCGAATGAGCGCGCTCGAAAGAAATTGTCCAACCTTGTTCTGGATCGGCGAGATCACTTCCTGCAAAACCCGCTCGTTCCATTTTGTGAACTCATCCACCCAGAAAGATTTCACGACCGGATCGGTTATTTTTTCCACGACCCGTTCGCGATAGCTTTTGTCGACCAGAATGCGCGTCACGCCCAGAAGCGTGCTGCTTGGATATTCCAAAAGAGCGAGAATGGCGTTTCGCAGAATATATTCCAGCCTCGGTCCCCAGGAATCCGCCCAGATTTTTTTGAAAACACCAACCAAGCCGGAAGCAATGAGATGCCGGTATTCCGTATCCACTTTT
>JBAZUC010000068.1:0-3917 GCA_041661585.1 Parcubacteria group bacterium | reverse complement strand
AGTGTTTTCGCGTTTGTGGCGATGTCGGGCGTGTTCGCTTCAGGGTTTTCTTATTTCGTCATCAAATATTCTTCACTTTTCGCCGCGAAAAATGACTACGCCGCGAACAGCGAATTTATCTCATATCTCAATAAAAAAATATTGAAGATTATCGCCGCTATTTTAGCGCTGCTTCTTGTTTTCAGTCCGCTCATCAAAGACATTTTGCATCTGTCCGATATCTGGGGCATAATCGCGGGCATAATCGCGGTTTTTTTCGGAACCGCGGTCGTTGCTTTTCAGGAGAGTCTCCGGGCTTGGCAAAAATTTTTCGCGATTGCGGTTATCGTCGTATCAGGCGCCGCGACGAAGCTCCTGTTCGGATACAGCTTCGCAGCTTTTTTTGGGGAAGCAACGCCTGTGGTTTTTTCACTCACGCTCTCGTCTTTTTTTGGATGGCTGATCGTCATATACTTTTGGAAAAAAATGAAAAAGGATGCCCGGCAAGAAGGGTGCAAACGATGGGAGGACTATATTCAAAAAAGCAAAATATGGAAAAACGCGATTCAAATATTCTTTTTTTCTTTCGCGAGTGCTATCATCTTGAACATGGACATATTGCTGGTGAAGGGACTGACAACGCCCGAAATGGCGGGATATTATAGCGCTCTTAGCATTTTGGGAAAAATTATTCTTCTCCTCAACGTGTCCGTCGTTGGCGTTGCTCTTCCGCAGGCCTGCAAGGACGGCCACGAGGGAAAAAAGCTGCGGCCAAAAATATTCCTTGTTTCCTTGTTTTTGATGATCGCGATCGGTCTCACAATCATAGCCGTTTTTTATTTCATACCCGGAACATTGATCGCCGCCTTGTTCGGAGAAAAATATCAGGCCGTTTCGGGGAGTCTTTGGCTGTTTGGCGTTTTGGCTCTCGTTTTGTCGCTTTTGAGATTTGAGACGGATCTTGCGTTCGCGCGGCATGATTTTCGGATAAACTACATATTGCTGTTCACCGCGATCGTGATGTCGCTGTCGATTTATTGGATCCATGATACGCTTTCGAATATCGCTGCTTCCGTGAGCGTCTCATTGCTTATTGGCTATATTCTTGCCATAGTTCTAAATAATTTTTTCGGCAGCAAAAAGATGCCCGAACCGCTAATTTGATGCCAATCAAAAAATACAGTTTTATCATTCCGGTAAAAGAGATAAACGACTATGTAAAGGGATCGATCCCGAAGCTGCTTTCGTTGCCGCGGGACGATTTTGAAATTTTGATATATCCCGATGAAGTAGCGGAGGATGTTTGGCCGGAAACCAGGCAGATCGCGACGGGCGCGGTTGGTCCGGCGCAAAAAAGAAACCTTGCGATCCGCGACGCCAAAGGCGAAATTTTGATATTCATTGATGACGACGCCTATCCCAAGGATGATTTCCTGGAAATTCTCGGGAAGGATTTTGAGAAAGAAAATATCGTGGCCGTCGGCGGTCCGGCGATCACTCCGAAAGAAAGCAACTTTTGGCAAAGAGTGTCTGGAGCGACTTTTTTGAGTTCGCTCTCCGGAGGTTTTCCCGAGCGGTACCGTCCGGTCGGAAAGAAAAAATTTGTGGTCGATTGGCCGAGCGTGAATCTTTCCATCCGCAAGAATATTTTTGAAGAATTGAACGGATTTGGAGGGGACTATTGGCCGGGAGAAGATACGAAATTGGGATTTGATCTTCTCACCAAAAAAAATGTCATGATCCTCTATGATCCGGAATTGGTCGTCTTTCACCATCGGCGTGAAGGACTGGTGAAGCACGTGAAGCAAATCAGCGCCTATGGCCTGCATCGCGGATATTTCGCCAAGAAATTTTCAAGAACCTCGCTTGGTTGGAGATATCTCATGCCGAGTCTTTTCGTGATTTTTATAATCATTGGAGGCGCGCTCGCTTTTTTTTCAAAAATCTTCCTCGAACTGTACATCTTCGGCTGGATAGTCTATTTCGTGGCGCTTCTCAACGCTTTCTATGACATATATAGGCACGAAAAAAATATTCTCATCACTCTCGCCGCGTCATACTATATATTCCTCACGCACATTTTTTATGGACTGCGCTTTTTGCAAGGGCTTTTGTTTACGAGCAACCTAAAAAGCAAACTACGATGAAAATAGCTATTTCTTATCCACCATTGAATTCCGAAAAGGGCACGCCACTTCTTTCCCAGAACCGCCAATTCCAGTGGTTTTCCGATCCGACCTACATCTATCCGATGATTCCGGCCAGCGCCGCGACTCTTCTTGCCGCAAACGGATATGAAGTTTTTTGGGACGACGCCATCGCCGAAGGCTTGAGCTACGAAGAATGGAAAGAAAGAATTATCCGCGAAAAACCGGATATTATAGTGATCGAAACAAAAACCCCCGTCATCAAAAGACATTGGCAAATAATAGATGACTTGAAAAATATCCCGTCACAGCGGGACCCCGCCAAGGCGGTGGCCAAATACAAAATACCAGATGCTAAATACGTCTTGATGGGCGATCACGTGACAGCGCTTCCCGAAGAATCATTTGAAAATTCGAAAGTTGATTTTGTATTGGCCGGCGGAGATTTCGATTTTTTGCTGCTCAAATTGTTGGATAATCTAACTGGTCCGGAAAAAACAGAAATCCCCCGCATTATTCGCGACGATATTCAGCGCTCCCTCGATGAATTGCCTTTGATCGACCGGGAGCTGACAAAATGGAAATTATACACCCACAAAAATGGAAATTTCAAATACACGCCCGGATCATACGTGATGAACGCCCGGGACTGCTGGTGGGGGAAATGCTCTTTCTGCTCCTGGACGACGATGTTTCCTGGGGAAAAATTTCGCGTACGTTCGGCCCAAAAAGCACTCGATGAAATCGGTGCGCTTATTAAACTCGGTGTGAAGGAAATCATGGAAGATTCCGGGACGCTTCCGGTTGGCGCTTGGCTTCGGGAATTTTGCGCCGGGATGATCGAAAGGGGATACAACAAAAAAGTGAAGATCAGCTGCAATATGCGTGTGAGCGCGATCAAAAACATCGAAACCTATAAGTTGATGAAAAAATCCGGCTTTCGAATGATATTGTTCGGTCTTGAATCAGCCAATCAAAATACTTTGGACAAAATTAATAAAAATCTAAAAGTCGAAGAAATTGAACCGGGACTCAAAATTTGCAAAGCTGCCGGGCTTGAACCGCACATCACCGTCATGGTTGGGTATCCGTGGGAAACAAAAAAAGACATCGAGCATACTCTGTCATATGTTCAAAAATTATTTCGAAAAAATTTGATCGATACTCTCCAAGCAACGCTCGCCATTCCCTATCCCGGAACGCCGATGAACAAATATTGCCAGGAGAATAATTTATTGCTGACCGATGATTATGACCGATTCGACCAGCGAGAACCGGTGATGAAAACGCAAGTTTCCGCGGAAGACCTCAAAAAAATGATCGGAAAATTTTACCGATCATTCATCACTCCAAAATTTTTGGCAAAAAAAATCTTGCGTCTTCGAAATTGGCAAGACGTGAAGCATATCGGGAAAGCCGGCAAAAAAGTCCTCGGCCATCTCACTGATTTTTCTTGATTATTTTTTGTTCTCTTGAATATACTTCAAAGCCCCTTCGAGATTTTTGTCCCCCGGGTTCACTTCGAGGGATTTTTTGATATTTTCTTCCGCCAGATCGGATTGCCCCTGGTTGAAATAGATGGCGGCCAGGTTTTGATATGATTGCCAAAGTTTTGGATTGATTTCCAGCGCTGTTTGATAGTTTTCGATCGCGAGGTCGAGCTGTCCCATTTGCTGATAGGTATTTCCCAAATTGTGATAGGCGTCGGCGTAGTTCGGATTTATTTCAATCGCTTTTTTGAACTCCCCAACGGCTTTGGCATAATCTTTTTGCCTGGCATAAACATCTCCC
>JBAZUC010000067.1:0-4016 GCA_041661585.1 Parcubacteria group bacterium | reverse complement strand
GTCGTTTTTTTCATAGGGAGTCGATCTAGTTTCATTAAATATTATACTATCCCAGTGGATGGAATATTGCCAGCTCTGTTCATCCGAACGGCTGCACAAATTTGACTGTCAACGAATTTGCGGAGTACAATTGTACCCAGCTCTTGAACAACCAAAAAATAACGGCTTTTGCCGATCGGGGGGAGGTTCCACCATGTGTATAAATAGTTTTGTCGGGTACTGGTGGAAATTTGTCACCGATCCCGAATTCCAGGAGCAGCAAGCCTGGATGCAGCCAGTTATGTGGTTCTTCGGGCTATTGCCGCCCAATGCGTGGACTTCAATGAGAGTCCCGGGCGGACTGGTGGTTTGGTGGCTGATGCAAAACGGATTTCATATTTCAGCCCTAATTGCTTTTATCTTGTTTGTTCTGACCGATTGGGCGGATGGAAAATCGGCTCGATACAGGAAACAGGTGACTGCCAACGGAGGGATCTTTGATGGGGTCGCTGACAAATGTCTCGTGATTCCCATAATGGGATATCTCATCATGAGAATCCTTCCCCAATGTTATTCGTATTGGGAAGTGATCGTACCGGCTCTTTTCTTGCTAATGGCGGCTTCGGAAGGGAGTCGGCTCTTCATGTGGTTCAGCAAGAGATTCGACAAGAAAAAACACTTTCATGCTATTTGGTACGGGAAGTGTAAATTTGGCGTCCAGACAATTCTCGTTGTCTTGCTTTGGCTGGCCGTTTTCATCTTTCCGGGCTGGCCGTGGTGGCCGATTTGGGCTTCCTTCTTCCTGGTGGCAGCCCTTGTGTTGTCGATTTTCTCAATCGTCTTCCGGCTCTATCCGGAATTTGAGAAGTATGCGGCAGACGTGGTGACTTCTGGAAACCTGTCTTGCGGCGCACTGGCTGTCCTTTTTACCTGGGCCGGAGAAGTCAAAACCTCCGTGGGGCTGATCCTCATTGCCGGAGTTTTGGATATGGCGGATGGACTCATCGCCAGAAAGACAAAACCACCAAAGGAAAAGCCTGGCCTTACGTTCGGAAATAAAGCTGATGATGTCGGTGATGGTGTTTCTTTCGCTTTGGCTCCGGCAGCCATTCTTTATTTTCTGGGCAAAACCACTTCTGCGGTGATATATTTGGTGGCAACTTTGGGGCGTTTATATTTCTTTACCGATCAGGAAAAGAAGGGAAAATCAATTCCCGGTGTTTTCAGGGGTGTTCCTTCTCCCGCGGCTGCGATTTTCCTCGGCAGCTTTCTGCTTTGGGAGCACCCGATTTCGTCCGAGACAATTGCGATTATCGCAGTGGTGCTGGCTGTGCTCGAAGTATCTTTTCTCTTCCCTTGGTATCAATTCCGGTGGTATCACTTCCGGATGATTCCAAGGGTTCCTTTACTGGAAAAAGTAGCAGCAGGCATACTTGGCACTTTCGCTTTTTTCTTTATCGGAAGCGGAGAAGCCTTGTCCGTCCTTTCAATTTTATACTTAACTTTTTTCTTCTATCCCGTCGCCAACAGGCGCTGGGATTGGAACAAAAATTAATCTATTGCAAACCTCGCCAACGCTGTTCATCTGAATGGCCGCGGCGGGGTTTTTCATTTCCACAAAAAAAACAACCCCTCGGATTGAAGGATTGCTCTTTGGTTCGATTAGTACCGGCCTCTTTGACCGCCACCGCCACCGAATCCGCCTCTGTCTCCGCCGGAACTCTTGCGTCGATTCCGGTTGCACTCTTGGCAATAGATTCTGCCATAAGTGTCGTCATCGCGCTTGGTCGGCTGGAAAGGCAGCTCTTTGATGTCCACTCCGCATTCGGTACACTTGAGACCGAGGTCGGTTACATCATTCATCTGCCGTTGAGGACGATTTTGATAGTCCATTTTTCGTTTCGCCTAATTTGTTAATAATCCCCCCGCCTTGGCGGGAAAAATAGCTCTTTTTAGGCGACGACTTTTTTGTATGCCGTATATTTAAGATATTTGGATACTGCGCCTAATTCGATTACTGTATATAATATTACACCAAAGCGGGGGAAATGTCAATCTTGCGTGGCAATAGTTCTCGTTTTGCTGGTTTGCAAAATTAGAATTCCCAAAATTATTATCCCCGCCGAAAACCACTGTCCGATCGTGAGCGAGAGGAAAAACCAGTTGTTGTCCGGCTGGCGGAAAAATTCGACGACAAATCGTGCCATTCCATAGCCTATCAAATAAAAAGAAGTGAGATAGCCGATGGGAAATTTGTATTTTCGCAAATACCACAAAATCACAAACAGTAAAATTCCTTCCAAAAATAATTCATAAAGTTGCGAAGGATGGCGGAGTTGACCGAGGATATCGAGAGGAAAATACATTCCCCAAAATTTTGTCGTGACGCGGCCATAGAGTTCGCCGTTCAAGAAATTTCCCAGCCGTCCGAAAGCATAGGCGAGGGGAACGGCGGGAACGAAGAGGTCGGAAAATTCCAGAAGAGGAATTTTTTTGGCGCGGCAGAAAATATAAAATGCAATGATGATTCCGACGAGCCCGCCGAAATATGACATCCCGTATATCCCGATATATTGCCAGTGATTGAAAATATCAAAAGGCAGAAAAATTTGCGCCATATGATTTTGGAAATATCCCCAGTCATAAATGAAAACGTCGCCCAATCTTGCTCCTAGCAGCAATCCAATAATCGCCCAAGGGAAAAAATCTTGAACAGTCTCAAGAGATATATTTATTTTTTCCGTTTTGATTTTGTATCTCACCAAGAAATACACCACTGCAAAAGCGACGGAGTACATGATTCCGTACCACGAAACTTGGATCGGTCCAAGCGAAAATGCAATCGGGTTTATATGTTCAGGCAAATGTTGCCAAGTATCGAGTAGCATGTATAAAGTATAGAGTATTTTTGGGATAAAAAAAGCCCTTAGGGGTTAGGCTAAGGGTGGTGGAGAGAAGATGGGTGTTGTTGTATTGGATGTTTTTTTGCTGCGTTGCAGCAAGTTAGTGTCGGTTTTTTGTTTGCTGCGTTGCAGCTTTTTTAAATTTTTCTCTCCCAGCAGGTTATTATCTACATTCTACTCCAATTAAAAAGCCTGTCAAGCGGGTAATGTGGACAAAAAAAGTGAAGAAAATTTCCTATTTCGAAAAAGTGAAAGAGTTCAAAATTTTGTTGCTTGGGTCGCGAGTTTCGACCGTGATTTCTTTTCCGTTCACCCTGACGATGCCGAAGCGGCCTTGACCTTGATTGGAATATTCGGCCACTCCCTTTGCCGGCAGGCCATGATTGAAGGCGTCAGTGCTGCCAAAAACGAATTGATAGAGACTTCCTATTTTTCTTCGGCTGACGATATGTTCGTGCCCATTGAAAACAGCCGTCACGTTGTATTTTTTCAGAATTTGCCAGAGCGCGTCGCGCTCGCCGGGTTCTTTGTCGAGGCTTTCCGTGATCTTGGAACTCACTGGGTAAGCCGGTTCATGGAAAAAAACAAAAGTATTTTCATACTTCCCGGCCGTGAGATCTTTTTCAAGCCAAACACGCTGGTCGCCGTTCACGAGATGTTCTTTGGGCTTATCGCTGTCCAGGACGACGAAATGCGAATTTTTAAAATCGAAAGAGTAGGCTTGCTCGCTGAAGCCGGACGGACCGTTGGTCGGGAAAGTGAAGCTGGATCGCCATGTGTTGTCGGTCTTGTCGTCTCCTGTGCGGTCATGGTTGCCTTGCGTGGCATAGGTTTTGGGCAGAAGAGTTCCCATGATTTTTTTCCAGTCCGCGTATTTTGCCGAGCACTTGCTGTCGCCGTCGCAGGAAGAAACCAAATCACCCATGGCAAAAACGAGGGCGGGATCCATCGCTTTGATCTTGGCCGCCGCTTTTTGAAAATTTCCGTTCGGGTTTCCAAATGTGAATCTTTGCGTGTCGCCGATGATGGCAAAAGAAAAACTATTTTCACTTGTTGTTTGCTCTGCGGCCGGCGCCGTTTTCGATCCGGCAAAGGGACTGGCAACCTGCGCAACGATATTTTCCGCTTCTTTCA
>JBAZUC010000066.1:0-4044 GCA_041661585.1 Parcubacteria group bacterium | reverse complement strand
AGCAAGACAAAAAGAAAATTCGGGAAAGTTGAAGCGCGTTCAAAGCGCCAGCTTTGTTTGAGTTAAAAAAATCAAATGGGAGAAGGAAGTCCACATCGTCCAAGGAGAACAGGAAGGGGAACAAGAAAAGCTTGGAAGGAAGCGGGTCTTGAGGGTGAACATGTTTCATCGCAAGTTTTTTCACAGCAATATAAAAAAGAACCCAGGAAGAAAGTTATCAATGCTCTTCCAGGGAAATCAGTTAAGGCTGATAGTGTGCATTTCAGTCCAAGTGCTACAAATACGGTAAAAAAGAGGCCTACGTATCGCACTGGGCCGACACCGGAAACGGCTAAGCGGAAGCCAACGCACGAAATCAGCGTTGAGGAAAGAATGGTATCCCTTGAAGACGACATCGGGCAATTTGGTGACGGGGAAAGAAGATATGTCCGCAAATGGGTTGATATATATCCCAATGAACTTCAGCAAGCGATACATAACCGAGAAGAGAAAGGCGAAAGAATAACCGACAAAGCGGTGGCGGCCATTCGATTGAGTCTCATCAACAACATTGCTAGATGGGGCAGGGACAGAAGAGGCATCGCACCCGAAAAAGCCAATCTCATCGAGAAATATTTGGAACTCAAATTGCCGCACGGTGTCCCTCCAGAAACAGCCGAGGAATTGCACATCGGTGAACGGGAAGCGATCAAAAAAACCGAAAAAGAAAGAGCGAAATACAAAACGGAGATATTTATGAAGGAGGCAGCCGATGCCAGGCAGACCAAAATCGAAGAAACGCTACCCGGGAGAGGGACACAAGTTGACGAATCTTTAAAAGATTTAAATACGAAAAATAAACATATGGAAATAAAAGATATAGGAAAGCAGCTCAAGCAAGATCGCGAAGAGCTAAGAAAGGCGAAAATGCTGCCGGAAGAATCTTTTCCGGTTGGGGCGGGCTTTATGGGCGCGCCAGTGGATCTTGACGCAAGAGAAGCCGAGGAAGTGAAGGCTCGAAGAACGGGAACGGAAGATAAAAAAGAAAAAGAGCCGGAATTTTCTCCAGAAGAAGTGGAGGAAATCAAAAAAATAGCCCATTATATTTCAGAGCGTCGAATGGCCGGGGATAATGAAGGAGCAAGGGCGTGGCAAAAGGAATTGGCCAAAGAATACGGATTGGATGAGAATGCTTTTTCGAAGGAAACAATAGAAAAACTACTTTCCGATAATGGCCTTGGGGACAAGCGCTGGACGCCTGAAGCGCAAAAATTTATGCAGGATTGGGATTCGGGAAAAGCGGAAGAGGCTTTCCGAAATATGAAAAAAATTCAAGAGCAGGAAGAAAAAGAAAATGTCGATACACCAGGTAAGACGGAGGAACCTTTTTATCCCCCCGTTGTTGTCTCCGGATCCGAGAGAGAAAGATCAGTTGTTCCTGTAAAGCCAGAGGTATATACCGCGAAACCAATACCGATCGAGCCTCAACAGAAGGCATTGGAAGGTCCTTCCGAAAAAACAATTGAAGAATTGAGGGCAGATTTGGATGCAAGCGCGGAAGAATATGCTGCAGCCAGGGGAAATGCCAGAGGCAGCCGGGGATATTTGGCAAAACTTCTCGGAATGTCTAAAAAAGGATTTTCCGAAAATGTCGAAAATATGGAAGAAGTGAAAAATGCCAGATTGAAATATTTGCAATCCAAAGATGCCCATCAAAAAGCATGGAAAGAATCAGCATTCAAAGAATATCAGGAGCTTTTGGAGAGCAAAAAAGGAACGATTTCCGAGGAAGAGTTGAGCCAAATGAAAGAATCGCTTGCAGCAAAATTGGATGTGATGGCTAAATATCACAACACAATTGAGGATTTGAATTTGCAAGATGGATTCATCAAAAAAACGGTCGAATATTATAAGACGAAAGGCGGGGTTTTGGGAAAAGTTTTTGGCAAATATCTTGATTTTTACAATGATGTTTATCTGAAAAAAGTTCCGCCGAAAGTCAGAGCGGCAATCAGCATTGTGATGTTAGGAGGAACAGTGGCGGGCTTGGCCGGTGCGGTTGGATTTTCCGGTGTATTTGTAGGTGCAGCAGCCTTGGTTGCCAAGCCTGCCCGATTTTTGTTGGCTCCTCTTTTTCCGGCGATGACTTATGCAGGAACGGGAAAAATGATAGAGAAAGGTCAGAAATGGTTTCGAGCGAAAAAGACAGAGAAGCAAACGGCCACCGCGGGTGGAATTATTGAAAAAATGAAATCAGGAGAAGTTTCTGTCGAGGATACAATGAAAAATCTGACGGAATTGCTTGAAGAGCAAAGCGGGGAATACGGGGAGGAACTTGTGAAAAGAGGATGGGCGGAAGACAGGTGCGAACAAGTAAGAAATCTTCTCACAATGTTCGTGGGAACAAGAGCAACAATGGTGCTTATGTCTGGAACAGAAGCTATAGGTTCCTTCTTTGAAGGAAAGGGAAATGCGGCGGGAAGCGCGCAGACATGGGCGAAAACCACTCACGCGGCGGGTGCGACTCAAGAGGTTGCTCCGAGTCGGGCTAGCATACCCGTCGATGACGTGAAACCAAAAGCAGCGAGCGTGGCGCCTGAAAGTGCTACGAGGCCAAGAGCCGGCGCGGCAGTGGAACAGCAGCCAACGCGAGCGAGAGGCGGAGGAAAAATGAAATTCCCGCCCGAAGTTGAGGCTTTGGACAGGAAGGCGGCGGCAAGCGGAGCCAGAGCGCTTGAATCTCAGCGAAATGCGGATAGTCTCAAGGCGCAATCCGCTGGATTGGATGCTGTGAATAGCGCGGCTAACACCAGAATATTTCTTGGAATGAGACCGCGTTTTTATGAAATTTTTCAAGGGGCGGGGTTCAGCAATCATGCCAATATTGGGGGCAGTTCGGCACTTGAATGTTATAATCAGATTATGGATAAAGATTATATCGCTGATGATGTTATTTTAGCCGACAAAGTGAAAGTGCTTAATGATAATACGGTAAAACTCATAAAGATGTTTTTGAAGTTTGGAAAACCTTCCGGAGGGATGTCTATGGATGATTATTGGCGGATCATCACTTCAAAGTCCAGAAATCTTCAATCGCTTAATGACATAATCTCAAAAAAGTAGACTAATTTATTAATAAATCGAAAAATTATGCCGCAGGACACAATCTTACAAAAAACCATAATCGAAGAACTGGGGATGCAAAATATTTCCCAAGAACAGCAAGAAGAATTGCTGGCCAAAATGGGAGATGTGTTGTTCAAGCGAGTTCTGTTGGAAACACTGGAAATTTTGAGCGAAGAAGATCAGAAAATTTTCGGAGAAATGGTCGACGCAAAAAAGAGCGCGGAAGAAGTTGAGGAATTCTTGAAGTCAAAGATTGAAAACTATGACGAATTTGTGAAAAAAGTCTCTGATGATTTCAGAAAGGAACTAACAGGGATGAAAGAAGAGGAATTGGCAAAAGCGGGAGTGGAAGTTTAGCCAAATATCAAGTTGTAAATTCACTGAAAAATCGTATTTTTCAGCTCACTTTATATGGCGCAATCAAATTATCAAGAGCCGATCGAGCAAAAAGATCTGGATCTGGCGAAAAAAATCAAAGAAGCGGTGAATATTGACAGCGAAAAAATTGTTGCGGAGGATGTTGAGAGAAAAGAAATTATTCCAACTCCGGAAATATCAGGAGAGGCACAGAGCGAAACAAAAGCAGAATCACCCGAGGAAAAAATTTCGGAAAAAATTGAGACAGCGAGACAAACGATTGGCGCGCAGCAAGCGACTCCTGTTGCGAACGTTGCAAATGACGCGCAAACAGTGTCTGAAATTCAGGAATTTGAGAAAAAAGTGGAAAAATTGGTTGAAATTGCCGGGAAATATGGACCCGAACACGCGATCCGGGTCGCTCAGCATATGGACAAGGGGAAGGATTCAACGCAGACGGACAATTATACTCTCGACGAAATTCATGATCGCTTGATGGAAGACGAACTCCGAAACCAATTGATGCAGAAAGGACTGCTGAAGGAGCTGTAAAAACAAAAAACAAAAAATGGATGTTTATAG
>JBAZUC010000065.1:0-4075 GCA_041661585.1 Parcubacteria group bacterium | reverse complement strand
GTTCTATATTTCCCAAATACAAAATAAATTTGTGCGGCAATTTATATTTTTTTTGGATCTCAAGAAGTTTTGGATCGTTTCTATCAATGACTTTGAAATCTTGATTTATGCCATGGGAAACAACCTTGATATTTTCAGATTTTATTTTATAAATTTCCTCCAGATCTTTTTTCGTCGATTCCGAGACGGCGATCAATTTTTCAGCTGCCTTGGCAATTCTGCGTGGATTGACGAAATATTCGTGCCACAATCTTGTTTTGAAAGGAAAAAAGTGAGGGTATCTCTCAAAGGACAAGTCGTGAAATGTAGCAACGAGGCGGCATTCACCGCTCACGGAGAGAAAATTTATGTTCGGGGCGAAAAAAACATCCGCACCGCCGACAAACTTGTCGATTTTCGGCCAGTTGAGATACCAAAAACAAAAATTGAGAATCCTGTTCGGGAAAGAAAACCTTTTCAGTTTTGCATTTTGGTATTTCTCGATCCACTCAAAATTCCGGCTAGCTGTTTGCTTGAAGGAATTGGAAAAAACAATGTATTCATTTCTTGAGTCTTCCTTCAAGAGACCTTTCAAGAGCTCCAGGGCGTATTCCCCCACTCCGGAAATACGCGCCTCCTCAAGACATCTGGCGTCGAATCCGATTTTCATTTATTCCTCTGAAATATAATGTTTTCCAAAAGCAAGCAATGTTCCCAAGAAAAATCCGACCAGCGCCGCAATTCCCAAATTGATCCGCAAATCTTGGGTGTTTTTCAAAATGATCAGATCGCTCGTGCTGATCTGAAACCAATTCGGATCGCGGACGTCAGTGTTGAGAGCCTTGGTTTTTTCGGAAACAACGGAAGCGATCGCCGGAGCAATTTTTCCCGATTCCTCGTTCGTTTCGGTGGAATATCGCACACTGACAAGATTTGAGGATAATTTTTCCGCCTGAAAACTTTTTGAAAGATTGCGCATTGTCTTTTGGTCGGAGCTCACGCCAGCCTTGTCAAAAATATTTTTTGCCGTGCCCGGGGATTTGAGCCAGGAGACAATTGTTTCGGAGAATTTGTCATCCGCCTGCAAGCGATAAAATTGGTCATAGCGATAATCGGCGGTTGATTGCGTTTCGGTCCGGCTTACATTCAAAAGAAGAGAGGCGGAATATGTTTGGGACTGCCTCACTGACCAGGCATAGGCGGCAACGACGGCGATGATCGCTGTATAGATCACGACAGGGATGTTTGATTTAAAAATTCTGTAATACTCGCCGAGTTCCATAGGGTTTAAATTTACTTTTTAAATTCACTCAAGCTTTTTTCAACATGACTCTTGATTTTTTCTTTGAATATACCCCTGTCAAACGGCAGGGCTCTTTCACGTATTTTGCGAGAATCAAAATCATCAGAATTGAATTTTTGCAAAATTTCTGTGAGCGCTTCGGGAGTTTGTTCGTCAAAAAACAAGCCTTCTTGTCCTTCCCGGACATGTTCCACAATATCTCCTCCGCGAAAAGCAATGATTGGTTTTCCGGAAGCCAGCGCTTCGATCGCAACGATACCGAAATCTTCTTCTTGAGGGAAAATGAAAGCCTTCGCGCGCGCGTATGTGCTTGCCAAATCATCGTCGCTCAATCGCCCAGTGAATTCAATATTTGATTTGGCCATTTTCATGAGTCTTTTTTTGTCCGGCCCTTGGCCTCCGATTATTTTGAGCGGCCAGCCAAGCTTGTTGAACGACTCGATCACGATGTCAAAGCGTTTGTAGGTCATCAACCGGCCAACCATCAAAAAATAATTTTCTTTCTTTTCATCAAGATGAAACTTATCAACATCCACCGGCGGATTGATCACAGTTGAATTTTTTCTGTAATATTTTTTTATTCTTCCGGCAACGAATTTGGAATTGGCAATATATTCGTCAGGCCGGTCGGCGCTCATTCTATCCCAAATCCGGATATAGTTCATGAAAAAAGGCGTGATTTTTTTGACGAATCTCGGAAAGCCGAATTCCTCGATATATTTTTGGCAGTCATCCCAGGCGTATCTCATTGGAGTATGGCAGTAGCAGATATGAAGCGTCTCTGGCGGAGTTATCACGCCCTTTGCATAGCTTGAAGAATCAGAAAGAACAATGTCGTATTTCGAAAGATCGAATTGTTCGATCGCCGGCGGCATCAAGGGCGGAAAAATGCGGTGATTCTTGCGGGTATAGGGAAATTTTTGGAGAAATGAGGTGTATATCCTCTTTTCCTTGAAAAACCCGTGCGTTTTTTCCTCGTCGTATATGAGAGTATAAATTGGCGCGTGCGGCCAAATTTCCGTGAAACATTCAAGGACTCTTTCCGCGCCTCCATATTGCACCAAATAATCGTGAACCAAAGCTATTTTCATATATAAATACTAGCTCTTTTCGAGGGATTTGGCAATAAAAAAGCCCATGATTTTTCAGGGGCGCCAGTTTCTTTCAAATGAAGTCTCGACAAATTAAATTTATTGATTTCCGTTGCCGTTTCCCAGAATTTCTGCGGATTCACGCTTTTTGACGATGCTGATTATGACAAGCGAGAGGATGGCCGCCGCGAAAATCACTATGCCGGCGTATTTGATGTATTGGCTGATTTGTTCGGCGGCATAACCGAAAAAATAGCCCAAGAACACAAGAAGCGAGCTCCAGACAAGTCCGCCGAGGATGGAATATTTTATGAACTTCAATAATTTCATTCGCAGAGCACCCGCAAGGGTGAAAGTGATGTAGGAAAGACCCGTTGTTGATTTGACATAGAATATCAGACGCCCGCTGTTTTGGTGAAATTTATTTTTCAATTTTTCAACCGTTGCGTCCTTGATTTTCAAAAATTTTTGCGCTTTTTCGATGATATGCGGTCCGCCAAAATATCCAATGTGATAAAGAACGATATCTCCCAAAACATCTCCAACAACGCTCAAGATGAAAACAATTCCGACATTGAAAAGTCCTTGCGAAGCCAGAAACGCGGCGATCATTGTCGCGAATGGCCCCTCAAAAAACATCAGGACAAACATCACCGGATAGCCCCAGTATGGGAGAAGGTGAAGAAATTGAGAAGAAGAGAGATTGAACATTAGATACGATTTTAAATTGTCATCCCGGGCTTGACCCGGGATCCAGAAAATATATTATATAAAGCAAAACTGGATTCCCGCTTTCGCGGGAATGACAAAAGGAATTTACAAATTCTTTCTTTTCTTTAATAGCACAAAAAAGGTTTTGAATAGTATTTCGATATCCATCCACATGGACCAGTTTTCTATATAATAGATATCAAGACGCGCTTCGTCAGTGAAGCTCAAATCAGAGCGGCCGGATATTTGAGCGAGTCCTGTCACGCCGGGTTTGATGGAAAGTGTTCTTTTCTGCCAAATTTCATATTTTTCAACTTCGCGCGGCTGGTGCGGACGCGGACCGACAAGACCCATGTCCCCTTTCAAAACATTGAACAATTGCGGAAGCTCATCAATTGACAGCGCCTCAATTATTCTGCCTACGCGGGTTTTTCGCGGATCATTTTTTATTTTATAAAGCGGTCCTTTGCGGACACTTTGAGTTTCAATCAGCTTTTTTTCCAGCGCCAGTGCTTTTTCAAGATTGGGATTTTGTGCGCCGACACATTGCTCGATTTTCATATAACGGAATTTGAAAACATTGAAATTTCCGTTGTGTCCCACTCGTTCGTTTTTGAAAATGATCGGTCCTCGCGAATCGAGTTTGATGGCGATCGCGGTGATGAGCAATATCGGGGAAGTTATCACTAAGCCAAAAAAAGATCCGATTATGTCAAAAAACCTTTTGATGATCTTTCCCCATCCGTCGAGAGGAGTATTTTTGATCGCGATCAGCGGTTCATCAAAAAGGGTTTTGACCTCGAAGTTTGTGCTCACGGACTGAAGAATTGCCGGAACGAATTTGAGCTCGATGCGATTGCGATGAGAAAAATCACTCAACAAGCGCAGTTCATTCATTTGTACATTTGGATCGCAAACCAAAATTTCATCAATGCCTTTTTCTTTGTGGGTTTTCCGCAAGGCATCTATATCAATGGAAGATTCTTGAGAG
>JBAZUC010000064.1:0-4129 GCA_041661585.1 Parcubacteria group bacterium | reverse complement strand
TTTCAAGGAACATGGTTTCGAAGCAACCGGAGCAAAGGATGGTGTTGAAGGCATAGACCTTATTTCCAAGGGAAGTTTCGATGTGATCATGACCGGGATCATCATGCCCCGAATGGATGGTTTTCAACTCATCTCCGCTCTTCGGGAGAACATTGGCACGAAAGATGTTCCCATCGCGATCATCAGCCACCTCGGTCGCGAAGAAGACCGCAAGCGCGCCAAAGAATTGGGCGTTGAAAATTTCATCGTGCAGGGATCAATGACTCCGCGTGAGGTCGTTGACAGAGTGAAGAATATGATCGCGGCAAGCAGCTCATTTCAGATCGGTTTTGATTATTTTGGCTGGGGAGCACCGGAACTTGCCAAAAAGATGGAATTGCCCGGCTTTGCGTGCCCGAATTGCCAAAACAAACTGATTCTTAAACTCACTCCAAAAACCGAAGGGAAAGGCTTTGACGCATCATTCAAGTGTCCGAAGTGCGATTTGAATCTATGAAAAAATGGACATTACGGCCCGTTCAAAAAATTCCGGAAGAGCTCAAGAAGCTTCGCCTGAATTCAACGACCCTTCAGCTGCTTCTTTCCAGAAATATCAAAAGTCCTCAAGAAATTGAGAAATTTTTTCAAAGCAAATATGAAAATCTGCTTTCTCCATTTGACTTGTCCGGAGTGAACGAAGCAATTGAAAGAATTGGGAAAGCGCGTAGATATAAAGAAGCAATAACTATCTTTGGGGATTATGATGCTGACGGGATCACATCTTCAGTGCTTCTCAAGGAAGTTTTGGAAAAAATCGGATTTTCGCCGGCCGTATATATTCCCGATCGCAACAAGGAGGGTTATGGACTGAATATTGCGGCGATTGATTTCATAAAGTCAAAGTACAATCCCGCTCTGATCATCACTGTTGATTGCGGAATGTCGAACTGGGAAGAGATTGCGTATGCTCAAAAGCAGGGGATCGAAGTGATCGTCACCGACCACCATTCCATTCCGAAAAAATTGCCAACAAATTGTACGATTATAAACCCCAAGCTTCCCGGCCAAAAATATCCTTTTCCTGATCTGGCGGGAGTAGGTGTCGTTTTCAAACTGGGCCAAGCTTTGTTCCAAAAGTTTCTCCCCAAAAAAATAGACCAGCTGAAATGGCTTTTGGACATTGTTGCGATCGGAACCATTGCTGATTGCGTGCCTCTCATCTCGGAAAACAGAATTTTCTCGAAATTCGGCCTCATTGTTCTCCAAAAAACCAAGCGAACCGGAATTATCGAGATTATTCAATCTGCCCGGCTTCCCATTGGCGAGAAAAATCCTCCAACCGCCGAAAATGTCGCTTTTCAGATAGGTCCGCGTCTCAACGCGAGCGGCCGGATGGATCATGCCAACATCGCCCTCAATTTACTTCTTGAAAATGACCCCGTGAAAGCGCGTATTTTGGCGCTTGAAGTGGAGGGCAAAAACACGGAAAGGCAAAAGGTATCTCTGCAGGTCTACAAGGAGATAAAGGCGACACTTGAAGACAATAAAGATTACAAATTGATCGTGAGAAGCGGCACGCATTGGCCGCTCGGAATTGTCGGGGTTGTCGCGGGGAAAATTTGCGACGAATGCCATTGCCCAGTTTTTCTTCTCAAAGAAGGAGAAGATCTTTTTGAGGGGTCTGGCCGAAGCATTGAATCTTTTGATATCGTTTCTGCTGTTTCGGCGCTTGACCGCTATACTGAAAAATATGGCGGACACAAACAGGCAATGGGACTCAAAATAAAGCCGAAGAATGTCAAAGTATTTGAAAGAGAGTTGCTGAAAATGATCGAGAAAGCGTATGACGCGGAAAAATGGGGAAAAAAGTTGCTCATCGACACCGAAGTGAAGCTGGAAGAAATTGACTGGGATCTGCACGCGGAGATAAAAAAGTTTGAGCCCTTTGGACAAGGAAACCGCGAACCGGTTTTTCTCTCGAAAGGTTTGACTATCCGGGAGATAAAAATGGTCGGCAACGGCCAAAAACATCTCAAATTCGTTTTTGAAGCAGGGAAGTCCAAGATATTTGAAGGTATTTTCTGGAAGAGCGGAGAAAGATTTCCTGAATTCAAGTCCGGAGACAAAATCGAAGCTGTTTTCTGTCTGCGTTCAAATGAATGGAACGGCAGCCGAAAACTGGAACTTAATATAATTGATATTAAAAAACAATGAATAAGATAAAAATCTTCACCGATGGTGGAGCACGGGGGAATCCGGGGCCATCCGGAATCGGAGTGGTGATTGAGTCCGCCGGATCGAAAAAAACTTATCGGGAATTCATCGGCTACGCGACGAACAATGAAGCGGAATACAAGGCTCTTCTTTTCGCGCTTCAAAAAGTGAAGTTGCTCTATGGAAAAACGAAAACGAAATCGCTTTCCATTGAATGTTTTCTTGACAGTGAGCTGGTCGTCAAACAAATGAACCATGAATACAAGCTCAATGATGAAAATATCCAGAAATTCTTTCTTCAGATCTGGAATCTTTCCATCGACTTTGGAGATGTGAAATATATTCATATTCCGCGCGAAAAGAATACTGAAGCCGACCGGCTTGCTAATCTCGCCCTTGATGAAGCCACGCGAGCTCAAAGCCGAATGTTCTGATATTGCTTTATACAAGGCAATATTTTTCTATCTTGAAGACTTGACAAATTTTTTCAAAAATATTATAGTATTAAGTTAGTCAGGGCTGGATAATCGCCTTGCTCTTCGTGAGCGGGGAGGAAAGTCCGGACACCTGTCCCGCTTTGCGGGACAAAAAGAGCAATGGGTAATCCCCATCGGGTATATTGAAAAATATATTCAGGGAAAGTGCCACAGAGACTATACTATTCGCCTCTTTGGCGGACAAAGGTGAAAAGCCATTTGATGTTGGATATTGAGCTCGCGCGAGGTATCCAGCTGCAATTGGAACCAATTAGCAATAATTGGAATTTGGCAAACCCTGCTTGGTGCAAGTTTGTATCCCGATTTTATCGGGAAAAACGCTCGAGCTCAACAGCAATGTTGCGCCTAGATAAATGATTGTCGTCCCGACGTTATGTTGGGTTACAGAATCCGGCTTATAGGCCCTGACCAACTCAATATTATCCTATGAAAAAGTCCGAATTATTTTTCGCCGCGCTTCTTGTCCCCGCTGATTTTTTGATGATCGTTCTTGCGGGCGCAGTCGCATATTGGCTGCGTTTCACTCCCGGCATAATTGAGATCAAGCCGGTTTTGTTTCAATTTTCTTTTTTGTCATATATCAAAATCATCCTTCTTGTCGCGCCTTTTTTTCTGATCATCTTTGCACTTGAAGGATTGTATTCATTGAAAACAACCCGCACTTTTTGGCGGGAATTTTTGCAAATAGCTTTTTCCATTTCGGTCGGAATGACCTTCGTGATCCTCGCCATATTCCTTCAGCGCGAATGGTTTTCTTCGCGGTTCATCATTCTTTCCGCTTGGGCGCTATCGATCATATTCATAAGTTTGTCCCGTTACGCCGTGAATCTCACGCAAAAGATCCTTTTGATCTACAAAGGGATTGGAATGCATCGCCTTGCCCTCATCGGGCGTAGCGGCTATTGCGACACGGTTTGCCACGAGTTCAAGGGAAACCCGGGACTTGGTTACAAGATAATCTCTCAAGAATCTTCCATTGATATAGATGCTTTGCGGAGAACCCACAAAGAAAAAGGCATCGATGAAATTTTGGTTTGCGATCCAAATGTACAAATGAATGAACTGCGCCTATTGAGTGATTTTTCTCATCGCAATCGCATCGAGCTCAAATTCGTTCCGGCGATTCTTCAGTCCGTGAGCACGAATTTCGAGGTCAAAACCCTCTTTGATGAACCGCTGATCGCGATCAAAAATACTCCTCTCGACGGATGGGGAAAGATCATCAAAAGGTTTTTTGACATAATCGGATCTTTTTTTGGTTTAGTGATAACTTCCCCGATATTGCTCCTCACCGCGATCGCCATCAAACTCGATTCACGAGGACCGATCATTTTCAAAAACGAACGAGTGGGACACAACGGAAATTTCAATGTTTTCAAATTCCGTTATATGAAAATTGAGCAATGTGTCGGCGCACAAAATCCCAATCTTGAAAAAGC
>JBAZUC010000063.1:0-4157 GCA_041661585.1 Parcubacteria group bacterium | reverse complement strand
TTGGCCGCTTCGGAAAATTCATCGCCTGCATGAAATATCCCGAATGCAAATATACGGAAAAAACCGCGGAAGAACAAAAAGAAGAAGCGGAAAACAGCGGCGAAGTTTGCGAAAAATGCGGCGCGCCGATGGTCGTGAAACGAGGACGCTTCGGGGCATTCTTGGGCTGCAGCAAATATCCAGAGTGCAAAACCATCAAATCGATCGCCAAAAAAACCGGAGTGAAATGCCCAAAATGTCATGAAGGCGACATCCTCGAGCGCAAATCAAAAAAAGGCCGGCTCTTTTTTGGCTGCAGCAAATATCCCGCCTGCGATTTTTCTCTCTGGAACAAACCGACCGGCGAAATTTGTCCCCAATGCAAAGGCCTCCTCACCTTCCAGGCCAAAGGAAAAGTGAAATGCGGAAATAAGGAATGCGGGTACGAAAAAAGTTAAAAGCAAAAACAATATACCATAAAAATCCTAGAGCCAAGCTCTAAGATTTTTTAAATTTCTGACAAAAATGGTTTGATTGCATCTCTCAGTTTAGCGACCAAATTATGTTCAACATCATCATGCGACCAAGTTGGAGCGCTACCGGCAGTTTCATCAACCCATTCTTTCCCATCGAATTTTCTCGGTGAATTGTAGCGGGGTATTCCGTGAAAGTGAAGCTGATTCAGCTTGTTCCCCATCTGAAAATAATTGAACCTATCGGGTTTGAAAATATCTATTTTTGAAAGAGTTGCTTCAATTTCACCCATAACATTTTTCAAATCATCCAATTCTTCCGTTTTCAGCTCGGAAATTTTTTCGACCGGTCTTTTGCAAAAGATAATATAGCAGCCAAGTGTATGCTGCCGATAACTAACTTCAAGCGCCCAGTGATCATATTCTTTCAAAAATCCTTCCGTATATTTGTTTTTTTTGTCCCAAAGCGAACGATCAGTCATATAAATTTGCCCTTTCGGCGTAGTAATATTACACTGGAAGCATAGCAAATTGAATATAGGGGCGCAAACTATGACCCTCGACGAACTTTTTGGAAAATACAAAAATCCTTTGAATCAGCAACAGCGCAAACTTGTTGCGGAGGCTTTTGAGTTTGGGAAATATGCCCACGAGGGACAAAAGAGAAAATCAGGCGGGGAGTATTTTGAGCACAGCATTGAAACTGCCGCGATTCTGGCCGAGATCGGAATGCGTTCCAAAACGACGTCCGCCGCACTTTTGCATGATGTGCCGGAGGATACGGACAGGACGCTCGAAGATATCCGCGCGAAATTCGGTTCGGAAATCACCAAGCTCGTTGATGGCATCACAAAACTTGGAAAATTCAAGTTGCGCGGAGACAAAAAGGAAGTCCAGCTTGAAAATCTGCGCAAAATTTTCATGGCCATGGCGGAAGATATCCGCGTCGTGCTGATCAAACTCGCCGACCGCTTGCATAATATGCGCACCTTGGATGCCCTGCCGCCGGAAAAACAACAACGCATTGCGCGCGAAACGATGGAAATTTACGCACCGATCGCGAACCGCCTCGGAATTGGAGAAATCAAAGGCGAACTTGAAGACTTGTCATTCAAATATCTCGAGCCGGAAAATTATAATCTTGCCAAAGACCTGATCGACAAAGAATTCAAGGAACGGACAAAGGATGTCGAAGTTGCCATTCGGGAATTGCACGATGAGCTTTTGACGTATAAGATCAAAGTTTTGGATGTTCACGGGCGGGCAAAGCACATTTATCGTTTTTTTCTGAAGCTGAAAAAACACCATATGAATCTTGAACGGGTCTATGATGTTGTCGCCGTACGCGTGATCGTCCCCGAAATTCCCGACTGCTACGAAGCGCTCGGAATCGTGCACAAAAAATACCGCCCTCTCGTAGGACGGATCAAAGACTATATTTCTCTCCCAAAGCCGAACGGCTATCGCTCTTTGCATACAACCGTTTTCGGTCCGCGGGGACGGATTCTTGAAATTCAGATCCGCACGCCGCGGATGCACACCGAAGCCGAGTTTGGAATCGCCGCTCATTGGATATATTCCTCGGCCAAAACCTGGCGCGACTATTTTCTGCGCCGCTACTCGCCCGAAGAAATTCCCGAGCAGGAATTGTTCTGGGTGAAGCAGCTTCGCGAATGGCAGACGGAAACCGGACAAAGCAACGATGATTTCCTGAAAAGCGTCAAGGTTGATTTTTTTCAAAACCACATTTTTGCTTTCACTCCCAAAGGCGACATCATCAATCTTCCCGAAGGCGCGACGCCGATTGATTTTGCCTACGCCGTCCACAGCGAAATCGGCGCCCGCACGACCGGAGCCAAAGTGGATGGAAAATTGGTGGCTCTTGATTTCAAAGTGAGAAACGGCCAGGTCGTTGAAGTCCTCACTTCAAAAGAAATGAAGTTGCCCAATCAAGACTGGCTGCGCATCGTCAGCACGACCTACGCCAAATCCCGCATACGTCAGCAGCTGCGCAAAGCCGGGATCAAGACGCGATAAAAATTATTAGGAAATTTTACTCAAAAGATTATCCAACTCTTCTTTGGAATAAAAATCAATCAAAATTTTTCCGCCGTTGCCGGCTTTTTTGATGCTCACTTTTGTTCCAAGTTTCGCGGCAAGTGCTTCTTCTTCGATTTGAAACGGCGAAACGCTTGAGCCAAGCTTTCTCTGATGAGTCGCCACTGTCACTTCTTTCACTTTTTCCTCCGTCTGGCGCACAGTGAGGTTGTCTTTGAGGATCATTTCAAAAAGAGCCCTTTGCTTCTCCGGGTTTTCGATGGCAAGAATGGAACGGGCATGGCCTTCGCTGATCTTTCCTTCCGAGAGGGCGCGCTGAATTTCGATCGGCAATCCCAAAAGACGGATTTTGTTCGCGACGGCGCTGCGAGACTTTGCGACCTTGTCCGCCACGTCTTCCTGCGTGAGGTCAAATTCTTCGATCAATTTTTTATACGCCCGCGCTTCTTCCAAAACATCGAGATCGTGGCGCTGGATATTTTCAACAAGCGCCAGTTCCAATTTTTCCCGCTCTCCCGATTCCTCCCGCACGATCACCGGCACCATTTTGAGCCCGGCCAATTTCGAAGCCTTGAGCCGGCGCTCCCCGGCAATGAACTCATATTGGTCCGGCGCGATCTTCGCCACCACCAACGGCTGAATGACACCGTGTTCTTTGATCGAATTGGCAAGGTCTTGCAGCTCTTTCTCGTCAAAATTGTGCCGCGGCTGCTGGGGATTTGAAGCGACTTTTTCAATCGGCACTTCGAGAAAATCATCCTGCAACGCTTCCGACTGAACTCTCGCCGGCACTTGCGAAGCATTTCTTGCCGGTCCGTTTTTCTGGGGAATGAGCGAGGCAAGTCCCCTCCCCAGCCCGAAATTGTTGTTTGCCATTTGCTTTGGTTTTAAAGAGATTTATTGCTGGATTTATTATACCAAAAAACATTCGAACATAAAAATTATCCCTTTTGGATGAATTTTACAAATGAAATCCGCTTTCGCCTTCCTTTTCCAATCGCAGAACTTCCTGCGCCAGATTTTTGTATGATTTGGCGCCCTTGGAAAAAAGATCAAAATCGAAAATTGATTTTCCAAAACTCGGCGCTTCAGCCAAGCGGACGCTGCGGGGAATGATCGAGTCAAAAACACGCCCCGGAAAATGATCTTTCACTTCGCGAACAACTTGATAGCTCAAGCGATTGCGGCGGTCAAACATCGTGAGCACCGCGCCCATCACTTTGAGATCGGGCTGCAAATTGTCTTTTACCAAATTTATAGTTTCGAGAAGCTGGCTCAATCCTTCAAGAGCATAATATTCGCATTGAACCGGGATGAGCACTTCGTCCGACGCCACCAATCCGTTGATCGTGAGCGGTCCGAGGCTTGGCGGCGAGTCGATGATGATATAATCATATTCCGTGCGAATCTGGCGCAGTACATTGTATAGCCTGTATTCCCGGTTCTCAAGATTCACAAGCTCGATCGTCGCGCCGGCCAGATCCCGATTCGACGGCAAAAGACTGTGCCCAAAAGTTTGAAGCTTCACGATATGCGGCCCGGGATGCTCGCCCAAAACCATGCTGTGATAGAGGCTTTTTTCGATCGTCCGCGGATCCACTCCGAGCCCGCTCGTCGCGTTGGCCTGCGGATCAAGATCGACAAGCA
>JBAZUC010000062.1:0-4302 GCA_041661585.1 Parcubacteria group bacterium | reverse complement strand
CAGCCATTCCTCCGCGCGAAGTACAAGGCTGGTTTCCATCAAATGATCGTCAACAACATGCGCCAAATGATAGGTCGGATATCCGTCCGATTTTAGCAAAACATAATCGTCCAAATTTTTGTTCACAAATTTCATTTTTCCCCGTACCGCATCTTCAAATTCCGTCTCCCCTGTCTCTGGAACGTCAAAGCGGATCACATATTTTTCGCCGGATTTTATTTTTTCATCAACTTCTTCGCTTGAATATGTTTTGAGGCAAAGTTTGTCATAGGCCGGAGCGAGCTTGGACTTTTCCTGCACCGCACGCAAAGTGTCGAGCCGTTCGGGCGTGCAAAAACAATAGTAGGCTTTCCCCTCTTTTACGAGCTGATGGGCGTATTTTTGGTATATTTCAACTCTTTTTGACTGAATATATGGCCCGAATTCGCCTTTTTCGGCGATATTTCCCTTTTCATCGAGCAAAACACCTTCGCCGTGCATGAGTCCCGCCCATTTCAAAGATTCCAGCAATTTTTCAATCGCTCCCGGAACAAATCTTTTCTGGTCCGTGTCCTCAATGCGCAAAAAGTATTCGCCCTTTGTTTTTTTGGCATAGAGAAAATTGTAGAGCGCCGTTCGAAGGCCTCCAATGTGCAAATATCCGGTTGGGCTGGGCGCAAACCGCACCCGAGGCTTTGAATTCATAAATTTGGATCAACTTATTTCCAGTGAAAAAACAAAACGAAAATTCCGACGGCGGGGACGAACAAGACTCTCGAGATAAAAAACACTATTCCGTTGTTAAAAAATCTCCAGCTTGGGAACAACCCCACGCGGGCAAACCGGCTGACAACAAGGAAAACCGTCCCAAATAAAACAAAGAAAATCATGAAAAGTATGAGTGACAGCATATCTGCTATGAAAGATGTCTGCGTGATCAGTGTTCCGAAGAAAAATTGACTCAAGGGTGCGTAGGAAAAATGGAAAAAAATAATATACGAAAACAAAAACGCACTCACAGTTCTTTCAACTTTTGAAAAAATATCCTCTTCATATTGCTGGCTCGAAACAAGCATCGCAAGGAAGAATATTGCCAGCGCGGCATAGATAAAATTGACCGAAGACGGAGTCCAGCCAGTTTGCATGATCCACCACAAAGACGCAACGGCGATCACGATCGAACTTATGAGTATGATGAGTCTTTTGTTCATATTTTTTTCGATTATTCTTTTTTCGCAAGAGCGAGCACCGGAAAAACGACTACCGCGTTCCATATTCTTCGGAATCTTTTCGGCTCTTGGATCATCCGCCAGAGCCATTCAAGGCCAATCGCACGCAAAAACCCCGGCGCGCGGCGAATTCTTCCCGTGAAAAAATCAAAAGTGCCTCCTACTCCGACGAGGATCTTCGCGTTTGGAAATTTTTCGCGATTTTCGAATATGAATTTTTCCTGCTTCGGCGCGCCAAAATTGACAAAAACAATTTCGGCTTCCTTTATTATAGCATTTTCGAAGCATCCTTGACTAGGCAAATAGTATTCTGATCTGACAGATAAATCAGGATATTTTTTGTTGATAGATTGCTCAATTTCTTTCGGCGTGCTCAAGCTGTTTTCAGCCGCAATTACCAAAACCCGCAAATTGCATTTTTTAGCATTCTCAAGCAAAAAATCAGCCATTTCCACACCTGCGAATCTGGCTTTTAGCCTTTTCCCTTTCAAAAAACCGGCCAATCGAAGGCCGAATCCGTCGCAAATATTCAAGTCCGCGCTGTTCAAAATATGCCGATACTTTTCATCCCGATGCGCTTTGAGAACAATTTCGGGGTTGACCGTCGCGGCGAATTTTTGCTCGGGACTGTTCTCAAGGATAGATAAAATATTTTCTTTTATTTCGCGAACGGAAAAATTGTCGACTCTGACGCCAAGAATTGTGATATTCGTTCTCATTCGTTTGTAATTCGTCTAATTCGTGTATTTCATTCCACTTCCACCTGATATATCCTTGCTGTGTCCGATTTTTTGTCGGAACGAATTTCGGAATTGTCCGCCGCGTATACCCCAAAAATTATTTCGTTTTCGCCGGGCAAAATATTTGGAAGTTCGGCGCTGATGCTTTGCTTTTGGGTGATAGCGGTGATATATTGATTGAAAACCTCTTGGCCGTTGAAAAAGACTTTCAGCCGCATAGGCTTGTCTATCTTCAAATTGAAATTCAATCGACTTTTTTGCGTCTGGCTCGTCATATTGACGATCTTCATTCCCGCTCCATTTTCCGCCCAGCGCTGAAGACCGTTCTTTGACTCGCTCTTTCCCATCCAATGATCGTTTGAATAGTCCATCGCGAGGAACATATGCTCGGGTACGTCAGATTGGTCGATCTTGCAGGCATAAAGATATTCATCTTCATAAACATCCGCGCACTTGATCACGCTGGCGACATACGCTTTCGCCGAATAACTCAAATCCGAATCGCCTTTTGCCGGATCCCCTTTCAGGGCGGTTTTGTCAAGAATGACCCAGCGAATGTTGTAGAAGTTGAGTATCTCGCTTGAAATGATGTAGTATGCGTTTTTCACGATATCGCGGTCATTGCCGTTGCTTCCGCCGGGAATGTCATACAGCAGCGTCCGGATGATCGGCGTGCCTCTTTGAAACATATAGCCTTCCTTGTTGACTCTCGCGAAATCAAATCCATTGATCGTCGTCTTTTGATGAATGCTTTTCCAGACCAGATCGCGCGAAGCAAAATCATAGTCGGTGCTGCCCGGCACTTCAAGAACGCTGTATTTTTCCTTGTCTTGCCCCAATTTCTCATAAAAAGAAGAATGCAAAAGTGAATCAGTCTTCAGCGGAATTGCCAGAAATTCGAGAATGATGATGAGCCCTGCCAAGCAGTATAAAATTTTCGATCTCTTGTTCAGTTCCCAGCCGTTGCTATCTTTTTCTTCCGAAATGCTGTTTTTATTTTTTGAAAATTTAGAGTTGATGAATGCCATCCCCCACGCCGCGAGAACCGAGAATCCAAGCATTGAAAACACAAAAAGCCTTCCCACTGTCCGGATATTTTTATAAAACGGGAGATATTGATAAATGAACCAATACGGCATCTTGATCGGCGGATCGAGAACGCCCTTGTAGTGCAGATATGGCCCAAGCGACAAAACATAGAAACCGATTGTCACCGCCAGCCAAAACCAAATTCCCTTCGAGGGCAATTTGTTTTTTTTGAAATAGTGAACCGCCAAAATCGCAATAAGCGAGAGCAACATCACCAAGTATCCGGCATAATCCGAAAAAGAGCTGTCGAAATTGCGCTCGAACTGGTTGCGAAGATGAGAAAACGCATTCGACCAAAATGTGTGGAAATTCGGAGGAACGAAAATGCTCAACGTGTCGTTCGAATATTTCACCGCCGATTTGAGTCCGGCGTCGAGATAGTTGTTGCCGGAGCCCGCGATCGTGAAAAGAGAACGGAACATTATGAAGAAAAGCACCGAAAGGACAATCGCGCTCGTTCCGGCATAAAGCCAAAATTTTCCCCGCAGAAACAATTTCGGCTCTGTGATCAGATTGTAAACAAGGAAGAAGAAAATGAAAACAACCGTGAAGGCCAAGAGCTGATGCTCGGTGAAGCCGATCAAAAAAAGAAACAATCCGGACAAAACAAAATTCCTGAACTTCAAGTCATTGAAGAATCTGAACAAGTATAAAACAAAAAATGGCAGCCATTCCTGATGCATTGTTCCGGCGTTGGTGCTCATCGCGTTGTGAATGTGGAAAGGCGCAAACGCGAAAATGATCCCGGCAATGAGCGAAGCCGGCTTGTTTTTTGTGAAATAAAGAGCGAACAAATATGCACCAAACCCGGACAATATGAACGAAATAAAGAAAAGCAAATTGTATCCCGCCACTCGGCCGAAAATCAGCTGAAAATAGGCATAAATCGTCGTGACGTTGAATTCCGATCTTTTGATCAGCTCGAATGTCCCCTTGAAAAATCCCTGGCCTGCGATCAGATTCGCTTTGTCTCCCGCCACGCCGATCACCTGCATCGTATCCGAACCGGAACTCGGCACGGACGAGAAAAAATGCCAAGCCGTCGGCCAAGTGAGGATGATCGCCAGTACTGCGAAAAACAGAATTATATAAAGTTTTTCGTGTTTTGGTTTGAACATAAATTTCATCTATATTTTCCTTTCCAGTCATTCATCCTGATTTTCAAAAGATCCCCAATCATATTTATCGGGTCGCGGAAAATTCGCAGAGATCTTGAAGGCGGATTTTGGAGATGGATCGGAAGTTCTTTTGTCTTGAACCCATAT
>JBAZUC010000061.1:0-4334 GCA_041661585.1 Parcubacteria group bacterium | reverse complement strand
AAACAATTCCCTCACTTATCAAATCTATTTTTTTGCGCAGCGCCTCGGAAAGAACTTTGTTTCCAAATCTGTTGCGCAGGGCGAAGGAAAACCACTGCAGATCCTCGCGGGAAAAATTTTGGACATAGAGGCTCAAGGTTTCGCGAAGAGGATCGGCAAAACGCATGAGGATCGCGCCGTATTTTTCTTCAAGATAGTCGGCCACCGTGTCCTTTCCGGATCCGGATTCACCGACCAGGCCGATAATGATCTTTTTGTTTGAATTCATACTCTATGATTTGTCATCCCGAGCGAACCCTGAGTGAGCGAAGCGAGTCGAAGGGGTAGTCGAGGGATCTGCGTAATTGACGCTATTGCTAGCCATTTGCTAATGGACACAGATTCCTCCACTCCCTTCGGTCGGTCGGAATGACAGAAAAATATTCAGCCAATAAAAATCAAGAGTTCGTCGCTCTCGATTTTTTCAAAAAATCTAGAAATCAATTTTCACTCCTTTGCCCATGGTCGAGCAAATGGAAATATTTTTGATGAATTTCCCTTTCGCTCCTTCCGGTTTGGCTTTTCGCACCGCTTCGAGCAAAATTTTGAAATTTTCTTCCAATTTCGCGTCTTCAAAGGAAGCTTTTCCGATCACCTGATGGACATTTCCCGAATTGTCGTTCTTGAAATCGGCGCGTCCTTTTTTCAAAGACTCGATGACCTCTTTCACTTTCGGAGTCACTGTCTGGCTTTTCGGGTTCGGCATCAAGCCTTTGGGTCCGAGAATTTTGGCGATCGTTGCAAGCTTGGGCATCATTTCGGGAGTCGCGATCGCGACATCAGCGTCGATCTTTCCGGATGTTCGAATTTTTTCGATCAATTCCTCTCCTCCGACAGTTTCCGCGCCGGCTTCTTCGGCTTCTTTCTTCTGGGTCGTCGTGAACACGAAAATCTTCACCGATTTTCCGGTTCCATGCGGCAATTGAGCCACGCCCCGCACTTGCTGGTCGGATTTCTTCGGATCAATGTCAAGCTTGATATGCGCTTCAACGGATTCGTCGAACTTGGCTTTGGCGTTTTTCTTGATTTCAGCAATTGCTTCAGATATATTCATTGGAATTGATAATTAGTTTTCAACTTTGATTCCCATTGACCTGGCCGTTCCTTCGATGATCTTCATTGCCTGCTCGACATCATTCGCGTTGAGATCCGGCATTTTCATTTCGGCGATCTCGCGAACTTGGGCTTTGGTCACCGTCCCGACTTTTTGCTTCAATGGATCAGCCGCGCCCTTTTCAATGTTGGCCGCTTTTTTGAGAAGATTGGCCGCAGGAGGAGTCTTCAAGACAAAGTCGAAAGTCCGGTCTTCATATACCGTGATCTCGGCCGGAGTCACCTGTCCCATTTTGTCTTTCGTCGCTTCATTGAATTTCACACAAAATTCCTGGATATTGAGCCCGTGCTGTCCCAAGGCGGGACCGACCGGCGGTGCAGGATTGGCCTGACCGGCTTTGATCTGGAGCTTTATAACTGTTTTAATTTTCTTTGCCATAAATTTATAGTTTCTTAATTTGCAAAAAGTCGAGTTCCACCGGCGTTTCACGTCCGAATATCGAAACAAGGACTTTGATCTTTCCTCGCGCTTCGTCAACCGAATCCACTTTTCCGTCGAATTCTTTGAACGGACCGTCGATGATCTTCACCGCGTCTCCCTTGATGACATCGATTCTGTATTTCGGCTCGTTCACGCCCATTCGTTTCTTCATTGAATCGATTTCCGCCTGCGCGATCGGCGTCGGAGTCGTTCCAAGCCCGATGAATCCCGTCACGTTCGGCGTGTTTCGGACGACATACCAGGAATCATCCGTGACGACCATTTCCACGAGAACATACCCTGGGAAAATTCTTTCTTCAATCGTCGTTCTTTTTCCGTTCTTGATCTTGATCTGATTTTCTTTCGGCACCATCACGTCGAAGATCCTGTCTTGCATATCGAGGGATTCGATTCTTTGCTTCAAATTTTTGGCCACGTTGTCCTCATATCCGGAATAGGTATGGATTGCGTACCACGCGCGGCCGTGATGTTGGGTTTGTTTCGCCATCTTATTTAATAACAAATACTTTTATTATATATTCGAACAAATAGTCCAAGGCTCCCAAAAATATCGCCACCGCCAAGCTCAAGCCCACCACGAGAGCGGTATATTTGATCGTTTGCTCCCGCGTCGGCCAATTGACCTTTCGCAGCTCCACACGGGCTTCTTTGATAAATGTCGTGATTTTGTTCATTTCAAAGCTTTTTTAAAAAGCCTTCGGCGGGCTTTTCTATAACCCAATAATATACTATATGCAAAATTTGTCAAGAAATACTAGACATCAAGATTCACCACGCTTCGCGCTTCGGCCTGTATGAAGCGTTTGCGGGGTTCAACTTCGCTTCCCATGAGAATATTGAAGATCTTGTCCGCTTCGTTGGCGTCCTCGACTTTCACCTGATACATCATCCGATTCTCCGGGTCCATTGTCGTTTCCCAAAGCTGCGAAGGGTTCATCTCTCCAAGACCTTTGTAGCGCTGGACATTGAAACCGGATTTTTTCTCCTCGTCGCTGACTTCCGGCTCTTCTTCTCCCTCTTTTTCTTTGGCTTTTTTCGCGGCAGCTTTCGCAATATTTTTCGGATTTTCTTTCACTTTCTTTTGGAATTCTTCGATGATTTCTGCCTTATCTTCCTCATTGTAGGCATACTGAATATCTTTTCCCTTTTGGATCCTGTAGAGAGGCGGCTGGGCGATATACAAATATCCCCGCTTGATAATCTCTTCAAAATTGCGATAGAAAAAAGTGAGGAGCAGTGTCCGGATGTGCGATCCGTCCACGTCGGCATCGGTCATGATGATGATGCGGTGATAGCGCATTTTGTCCACATTCATTCCCTCTCCCACTCCCGTTCCCATCGCGATGATGAGATTTTTGATCTCTTGGGAAGTGAGCATTCTGTCGATCCGCGCTTTTTCCACGTTCAAAATTTCCTGAAACATCCTGTCCCGCCCTTGTTTGGCGCTTCCGCCGGCGCTGTCTCCCTCAACGATATACAATTCCGATTTCGACGCGTCGCGCGAAGAACAATCGGCCAACTTTCCCGGCAAGGTCATCCCTTCGAGCGCGCCTTTTCGGATCACGGCCTGCTTGGCGGCTTGGGCGGCAAGGCGAGCCTGCGCCGAGATCAAACATTTTCCGATGATCGACTTGGCATCCTGCGGATTTTTGCCCAAATATTCGTTGAATCCTTCCGCCATCACTGAAGAAACGATCCCTCGCACTTCATTGTTTCCAAGTTTTGCCTTGGTTTGTCCTTCAAATTGCGGGTCTTTGAGTTTGACGCTGATCACCGCGGTTATCCCTTCAATGACATCGTCGCTGGTGAGGTTGTCGTCTTTGTCCTTGAGAAGATTGTTTTTGCGGGCATAGTCATTGAGCACTCTTGTAAGCGCGGTCCGAAAACCGGTAACATGCATTCCGCCCTCAATGGTATAGATATTGTTGGCAAAAGCGTAGAGGTGGTCTTTGAGTCCTTCGATATATTGGAGCGAGATTTCGACATAAACATCGTTTTGGGTTTTTTCGACATAGAAAGGACGCTGATTTTTGACTTCTTTTCCACGATTCAAAAATTTTATATACGAAGCGATTCCCCCGTCGAAACAAAAACCGATCCTGTTTTCCTTGTAGTCTTCATTTTCACCCGAGACTTCGCGCCGGTCAAAAATTTTCACGTTCACTCCCTTGGTGAGATAGGCTTGCTGGCGGATATAGTCGACGATTTTGTTCCAATTCCAGACAATTTCGGGAAAAATGGACGGATCAGGCTGAAAAGTGATGATCGTCCCGGTTTTTTTGGAGATGCCAATTGATTTCACGGCTTTGAGGGGCTTTCCTTGTTTATATTCCTGCATCCAAATTTTTCCGTCGCGCTGAACTTCAGCTTTCGTCCAAATCGAAAGCGCGTTCACGACGCTCACGCCGACACCGTGAAGACCGCCTGAAATTTTGTAGCCCTCGCCGCCGAATTTTCCGCCGGCGTGAAGCTTGGTCATCACCGTCTCAAGCGTCGAAACTTTTGTCTGCGGATGTTTTTCCACCGGAATGCCTCGTCCATCGTCCGTGACGCAAACAAGATTGTCCGGCAGAAGCTCCACGACGATATCTCTCGCGTGTCCCGCCATCGCTTCATCGATCGAGTTGTTCACAACTTCCCAAATCAAATGATGGAGACCTTCAAGCGAAGTTCCCCCGATATACATACCCGGACGCTTGCGAACAGGCTCAAGACCCTCGAGGACTTGGATAGACTTCGC
>JBAZUC010000060.1:0-4471 GCA_041661585.1 Parcubacteria group bacterium | reverse complement strand
GTTTGGGTATATGGATAGACATCAAAATTCACATCGATTCCCGATTTTTGCGCTTCTTCGATTTTACTGAGCGCCTCATACGCAAGCGGCCAGTTTTGCTTGCCCATCACTTTGAAGTGTGAAATTTGCAGAGTTGCGCCCGACTCCTTGGCAAGATCAACTGCTTCAGAGATCGCGGAAATAATGTTACCTCCTTCATCTCTCAGGTGCAGAGAAAAAATCTTATTGTGACGTTTCACGATTTCAAGCATCGCTTCAAGTTCATCCCACTTCGCATCGCGCTCATGGCTGTATGCCAATCCGGCTGAAAATCCGATTGCTCCGGCTTCCAGAGACTCTTCCAGGCTATTTTTGAAAAGTTCAAGCTCGTTTTTGGCCAGCCGGCGCATTTCATCCCCGACGATCCCCCGCCTCAAAGTTCCATGTCCGACGAGCGTCGCAAAATTGAGGCCCAGTTTTTTTTGTTCCATTTCATAGCGAAATTCGCTCATCGAAAGCCAGTTCACATTCACGTCTTTGATATCCGCCCACTTCTGCACGGCTTCGATTATTTTTCCACTGGAAAGAGGGGCAATTGAAATACCGCAATTTCCACCGACAATTGTGGTGATCCCTTGATAGACAAGGCTTGGAAGCTGCGGATCGAGAAACAACCGCCAATAGCTGTCAGAATGATTGTGAATGTCAATGAACCCGGGAGCGACGACTTTCCCGGTGGCATCAATTTCTTTTTCGCCTCTTGACCATTTCAACTTTCCAATTTTGGCAATTTTGTTGTTTTTCACCGCCACATCAGCCTGATACTTTTCTTTTCCGGTTCCGTCAACAACAGCGCCGTTTCGAATGATTATATCGTACATTTTTTTATTTTTACCCCGCTAAATGTCGCTTTGCGACAATCCCGCTAAGCGGGACTGTTTAACAGGGTGAATTTTAAAGCTCAATTTTATTTATTTTTACATTTTTCTCAAGTATCAGTCTCGCTAGTTTTTCGAAATGCGGCGTGAGATCGCTCACGAAATATTCGTCCTCACCTTTTTTGTGATCCTTGATCTTTCTTTTCAGCTCTTTTGCCAGCTTCTCTCCTGAAGCAATCACCCTTGTTCTTTTCCCCATCACGCCGGAAACAACCTTTTCAAGCAATGGATAGTGAGTGCAGCCCAAAAGCAATGTATCAATTTTTTGCAATTTCAATTCCTTGAGATAAACTCTCGCGATTTTTTTCGTTTCGGGACGTTTGATCCAATTCTCCTCAACCAGATGGACAAAAAGCGGACAAGCTTTCGTGGATACTTCTATTTCCGAATTCAGCTCAGCAATTTTCTTTTCGTATATACCGCTGTTTATCGTCGCCGTTGTTCCAATTACTCCAACTTTTTTGCTCTTTGTTGTTTCGGCCACCGCTTCCGCACCCGTTGAAACCACATCATATATTTCAAGCTCCGGATATTTTTTGCGAAGATGATCCGCGGCAAGAGCCGAAGCGGTATTGCAAGCGACAACAATTGTCCGGCATCCTTTTGCTTTCAAGAATTCAACAATTTCCGTTGAATATTTCTGGATCGTTTCCTGACTCTTGTTTCCGTATGGCAATCTCGCCGTATCGCCAAAATATACGATCGGCGCGTCGGGAAGTAATTTTTTGATCTCTTTGACGACCGTCAACCCCCCCACTCCGCTGTCAAAAATTCCAATCATAGATAATTCAAACTTTTAATTTGTTTCCCGCCAATTCCGCCATTTCTACCAACCGATTTGCATATCCCCATTCGTTGTCATACCAGCCCACGACTTTCACAAGATTTCCATTCGCCATCGTGAGAGGAAGATCAACAATCGCGCTATGCGGATTTCCCTTGAAATCCATCGAGACCAGTTCTTCTTCGGAGACATCCAAAATATTTTTCAAATCGCCCGCGGCCGCTTCGCGATAAGCATTGTTTATCTCTTCCACGCTCGCTTCTTTTTTCAATATGCCCACAAAATCCGTCACCGAAACAACCGGCGTTGGCACCCGCATCGAAATTCCGTCCAGATTCCCTTCCATGCTTTTGATGGCTTTTGCAACCGTTTTCGCCGCGCCCGTTGTGGTCGGGATAATGTTTTGCCCCGCCGAGCGCGCTTCGCGCAAGTCTTTGTGAGGAAGATCGAGAATACGCTGGCTGTTCGTATATGAATGCACCGTCGTCAAAAAACCTTTTTCCACGCCGAATTTTTCGTCGAGTACCTTGATCATCGGCGCGAGACAATTCGTCGTGCAGGATCCGTTGGAGATAATATCATCTTCAGCTTTCAATTCTTTTTCATTCACTCCGATCAAATAGACCGGAATATCATCACTCTTTGGAGGCGCGCTTAAAATAACTTTTTTTGCTCCAGCTTCGATATGTTTTCTCGCGTCTTCGCGTTTCGTAAAAATTCCACTGCATTCCAAAACTACGTCAATATCCAGATCTTTCCACGGAAGTTTTGTCGGATCCGGCTCCGCAAAACTTTTGATCGATTTTCCGTCAATGATTATTTCTCCGCTTCCGACTTTCACGTCTCGCGCATAAGTTCCATACGAGCTGTCGTGCTTCAAAAGATGCGCCAAAGTTTTGTCGTCGGCGAGATCATTGATCGCCACGACTTCAATGTTTTCATATTCGAGCGCGATCTTGAGCGCCGGCCGGCCAATCCGACCAAAACCGTTTATTGCTATTTTTATTTTTTGCATATTTTTTGTTTTGTCATCCCGGGCTTGACCCGGGATCCAGAAAACTTCTATTTCCTACTATCACTGGATCCCCGCGTTCGCGGGGATGACAAGTAAATAAAATTAATCCAACAATTCCAATCCCCGAAACACTTTTTCGTATCCCTCAATCGCCACCTGAATTTCCGCGACATCAATCTCATGACTTGAGTTGTGAACGATTTTTTTGAAAACCTCATGCGCATATTTGGCCTCCTCGAGCCCGATCAGCTGTCCCGGCTTCACTTCTGCCATTCTTTCACCCGTATCCTTTCCCTTGTACCCTATTTTTTCGAGAGTCTCCCCGAACATTTGGTCAGCCTCAATGACCGCAATTTTTGCTTTGTGTAAATCCTCGCTTTGCACGTTTTGCCTTATTTTTTCCCATTTTTCCTCATATTTGGATTTTTTGAGATCCGGGACTTTCGCTCCATAGAAAGCTGTTTTCCAATCCCCCCGGACGCGTTTTGAAAGCAAAAGAATATCGGCGATGAGAAGGATGACAATGATGAACCCGGCAAGAATTTTTATGAAGCCGAAAAAGGACGAGCTCGCAAAAGCAGTGAAAGCAGATTGAAAGATGGCGAAAATATTTATATTCATAGATTGAGCTGTCATTGCGAGGAGCGTAGCGACGCGGCAATCCTGTGCAATACTAGATGGACCGAGATTGCTTCGCTCTGCTCGCAATGACAAAATATTAACCTTGTTCAAAAACATATGCCGCGTTGAGCAATGTTTCCTCATCGAACCACTTTCCCATGAGTTGCATTCCGACCGGCAGGTCTTTCCCATCTTCTTCAATTGTACCACAGGGAACGGATATTGCGGGAACGCCGGCGATGTTCGCAGTGACGGTGTATATATCCGCCAGATACATCTCCAAAGGGTTTTCGGTTTTCTCGCCAATCTTGAAAGCCGGAGTCGGCGTTGTCGGACCCAAAATAACATCGACTTTTTTGAATATATCCTCGAGCTCTTTTTTGATGAGCGCGCGCACTTTTTGGGCTTTTAGATAATATTGGTCATAGTACCCAGCGCTCAAACAGTAAGTTCCAAGCATAATTCTCCTCTTCACTTCCTGCCCGAGATATTTTTCCCGGGTTTTGAAATAGATGTCCCAAAGAGTGTAGTCTGCTCCCGTTTTTTCACTTTCCGCTCCGACTGATTGGCCGAATCGAATGCCGTCAAAGCGAGCCATATTCGAGCTCACCTCGCAAGGCATAATTATATAGTAGGTCGCAAGGGCATATTCAAAATTAGAGATGCTGATTTTCTCGATTTTAGCGCCAAGTTTTTCATATTTGGCGATTGCTTCTTTTATTTTTTGTTCCACTCCTTTATCAAGACCTTCGCTTTCAAAAAATTCTTTCGGCACGCCTATCTTGAGGCCGCTCACGCCCGCGCCAAGCAGATCTTCGTATTTTTTTTCGACAACATTCATCGAGGTTGAATCCTGCCGGTCTTTTCCTGAAATTCTTGAAAATACAATTGCCGCATCTTCGACGCTTTTTGCGGCTGGACCAATTTGATCAAAACTAGAAGCCATAGAGATCAAGCCATAGCGAGAAACACTTCCGTATGTTGGTTTGAATCCGACAACTCCGCAAAATGAAGAGGGTTGGCGTACGGATCCACCCGTATCCGATCCTAAAGCCCACGCGCATTCATCCGCCGCTACTGCAGCTGCCGCGCCACCCGAAGTTCCGCCGGGAACTCTGGACAAATCGTGAGGAT
>JBAZUC010000059.1:0-4501 GCA_041661585.1 Parcubacteria group bacterium | reverse complement strand
TATATATGATGAAAAACAAGGCGCGCAGAATGCGACGCTGGTTGAGTGTTTGCCGACCGTGATTACGCAGATCAGAACCGAGGAAAAAGACGGGTACGTTGCGATCCAGACGGGAATCACGCACGAGAAGAAAAACAAGAAGCTCAAGAAAAAAAAGGAATTCAAAGGCGATCCGAAAGATCTGAAAATTGGAGATGCGCTTGATATAAATCAGTTTGAAATTGGCGACAAGGTCAAGGTTTCCGGCATCACGAAAGCGAAAGGTTTCCAAGGTGTTGTGAAGCGGCACGGATTCAAAGGATCGATGAAAACTCACGGACACAAGCACGATTTGCGCGCGCCTGGTTCGATCGGAGCGACCTATCCCGAGCACGTGATCAAAGGAAAAAGAATGGCGGGACGAATGGGCGGAGTCCGCTCGAGCGTTTGCAATCTCAAGATTGTTGAGATTGACAAGGAAAGCAACATTTTGTTTTTGAAAGGCGCGGTTCCCGGAGTGAAGGGGAGAATTGTTGAAATCAGCGCATAAAGATATGATCAAATTTCCCGTATATAATCTGAAAGGTGAAAAAGTGAAGGAAATCGAACTTTCTGAAAAAGTTTTTGGCGCGAAAAGAAATGACGCATTGCTTCACCAAGTTTTTGTTTCCCAATATGCGAACCGCCGGCAGGTTTTGGCGCACACGAAAGACCGGGCGGAAAGAGCCGGCAGCGGAATAAAACCATGGAAACAAAAGGGAACCGGAAGAGCGCGAGTTGGATCGGTGCGAAGCCCGATTTGGCGAAAAGGAGGAATTGTATTTGGTCCGACGAAAGACCGAAATTTCAAAAAAGATGTTCCGAAAAAAATGGGACAAAAGGCCTTGGCCGTTGTCTTGAGCTCCAAAGTGCGTGACAAGGAAATATTTTTGATCGAAGATTTGGCAATGAAGGAAGCGAAAACGAAGCTGATGAGCGCCGCGATCAAAAATTTGGAAATGAAAGGCAGTATATTGATCGGATTTTCCGAAAAAGAAAAGGGAGCCAAAAGGGCCAGCCGCAACTTGCCGAAAGTTTTGAACGTCGATGCAAAAAGTCTGAACGTGTTCGATATTTTGAATCACAAAAATTTGGTTTTGAGCGAAGAAGGAGTGAAGATTTTGGAAAAGAAATATGAAAGCAAGAAGGAAATAAAGAAATAAATTGATACATATGGGTATTTTTGATAAAATTTTGGGAAAAACGGAAGAAAAGGAAAAAGCACCGAAAAAGAAAACGGGAGAAGTTGAGGCTGATAAAGTTGAAAAAGAAGTTAAGGCTGATAAAGAGGTTGTTTTGGCTAAAGCTGAAAAAAAAGAGGATAAGCCGATAAAAAAGGCGAAAGCTGCAAAGATTGAAAAGCCGAAAAAGGAAATCGCAAAACGCAAAATTGCAAAAAAAGAAGAAAATATAGCCCACAAAGTGTTGCTTGAGAATTTGATTTCAGAAAAAGCGACCATGCTTGCAGCGCAGAATAAATATGTTTTCAAGGTGGACAAACACGCCGGAAAGTTTCAGATCAAAGAAGCGGTTGAGGGATATTATGGAGTGCAGGTTGTCAGTGTGAATACGATCAAGATAAGCCCAAAGAAAAGAATTCACGGTCGGACGATAGGATGGAAGAAGGGATTCAAAAAAGCAGTTATCACATTGAGAGAAGGGGATAATATAGCCACGGTGGAAGGAGTTTAATCAAACGAAAATTATGCCAGTCAAGATATACAAGAAAACCAGCCCCGGACGCAGAAATAGTTCAGTGAACAAACTGGAAAAGAATTTCGCTCATCCGGAGAAAAGTTTGACGCGATCTTTCAAAAGAAGCGTTGGTCGTTCGCGGGGGAAGATATCTGTTCGCCACAAAGGCGGCGGACACAAAAGGCTGTATCGGGTGATAGATTTCAAAATGGATAAGATCGGAGTTCCCGCGATCGTGGACAGAATTGAAAGAGATCCAAATCGCAGCGCGCTCATTGCTCTTCTCAAATATAAGGATGGCGAAAAAAGATACAATGTTGCGGTTGAGGGAATGAAAGAGGGAAGCCGAATTGTCACTGAAGAAAAAGCTTCCGTCAAAGCCGGCAATCGTCTGGCGATCAAAAATATTCCGGCTGGAACCCCTATTTCTCTTGTAGAAATGATTCCCGGAAAAGGCGCACAGCTCGCGAGATCAGCCGGATCATCCGTGATCATGATGTCGATCGAAGGTGGGATGGCGCAGATCAAGCTCTCTTCAGGAGAGATCAGACGTGCCAGTGGGAACTGCTTTGCGACGATCGGACAAGTGAGCAACTATCCTCACAATACGGTCGTGATCGGAAAAGCTGGCCGCTCCCGATGGCTCGGAATTCGTCCGGGAGTTCGCGGAACGGTGATGAATCCGGTTGACCATCCGCACGGAGGAGGAGAAGGAAAGCAAGGAATCGGGCTCAAACATCCGAAAACTCCGTGGGGCAAGCCGGCACTTGGAAAAAAGACAAGAAAAAAGCACAAATATAGCAATAAATTTATTATAAAACGAAGAAAGAGGAAGAAATAATTTCACGTATATGTCAAGATCACTCAAAAAAGGTCCCTTTGTGGACGAAAAATTGCTCAAGAAGTTGCAGGACAAGAAACCCGGTGACAAATCCGTCATCAAAACCTGGTCGCGTCCTTCAACGATTGTTCCGGAAATGGTCGGTTTCACTTTTGGTGTGCATAACGGCAGAGAATTTGTTCCAGTTTTCGCGACGGAAGAAATGGTCGGACACAAATTGGGAGAATTTTCCCTGACGCGAAAATTCAGCCGCCACGGCGGAAAGATGCAAAAAGAACAGGAAGCGGCGAAAAAGACCGCGGAAGCGGCCAAACCAGCGCCGGAAAAGAAATAATATGAAAATATCAGCCAAGCTCGACAATTTGCGAAAATCCCCGAGAAAGATAAGATTGGTTGCCAGCCTTATCAAGGGTCTTGACGTTGGGCGCGCCGAGCAGCAGCTGAAATTTTTGGTGAAAGGTTCTGCTCCCCATTTTGAAAAACTTCTGAAAAGCGCGATTGCAAATGCCGAAAACAATTCGGGACTTGACAGGGACAACTTATACATCAAGGATGTAATAGTTGATGAAGGCAAGAAATTGAAGCGTTGGCTTCCCAGAGCCCACGGGCGGGCGAGTCTTCTTCTGAAGCGGACAAGTCATATCGAAATAGTTTTGGATGAAAGGGTGAAGGGCAAAGGAAGAAAAAAAGTTGAAAAACAAGAGATTAAAGATATAAAGAAAGCCGAAATCAAAGAAAGTGTCGGAAAAGAAGAATTAAAAGAAGAAAAGAAAGAAGTGATCAAGGAAAAAGAAACGAAGGAATTTGTGGATGAAAAGAAAAAGGCGGCTGAATCGAAAGGATTTCTCAAAAGAGTATTTCGCAGAAAGAGTATGTAATTTACAAGAAGATTATGGGACAGAAAGTAAATCCACAAGGAATACGGCTCGGAATCACAAGCGACTGGAAGTCGCGGTGGTTTTCGAAGAAAGATTTGCCCAGACAGCTCAAAGAAGATATTGAGATCCGTGAGCTGCTTTTCAAGAAGTTGAAAACTGCTTCTATTGGAAGCGTGGAATTGGAAAGATCAGCCGGAGCGGTCAAAGTGATCATCAAAACGGCTCGTCCGGGAATCATCATTGGCCGGGGCGGAACGGGAGTCGAGGATATAAAAAAATTGATCAAGGATACATTTTTCAAACAGAAGAAAACGGTTCTCAAAGTGGAGATAGAAGAGATCAAGAATATAGAGGAAAACGCGATGGTGATTGCCCAAAATGTTGCCGAACAGCTCGAGAAAAGACTTCCTTTCCGCCGGGTTCTCAAAACGACGATTGAACGGATGATGGAAGGCAACAAGATCAAAGGCATAAAAGTGGAAATTTCCGGACGGCTGGGCGGAGCGGATATGTCGCGGCGCGAATGGCTTGTGAAAGGAAATCTTCCTCTTCACACGCTTCGGGCGGACATCGATTTCGCGAAGGTTGTCGCTCGAACGACATTTGGAGTGATCGGAGTGAAAATCTGGGTTAATAGAGGAGAAAAATTTGAATAGAAAATATTATGTTGATGCCGAAAAAAGTAAAACATAGGAAGCAGCAGCGCGGCGGAAAGATCACCGGAAACGCGGGAAGGGGAACGGAAATCAGCTTCGGAAGCATAGGAATGAAATCGCTGGAGGCCGGTCTTGTTTCTTCGAGGCAGATCGAAGCGGCGAGGCGGGCGATGACCCGCTATGTCCAGCGCGGCGGAAAGATCTGGATCCGCATTTTTCCCGACAAACCAATGACCAAAAAAGGCGCCGAGACTCCGATGGGCAAGGGAAAAGGATCAGTTGATCATTTTGTGGCGGTGGTGAAACCGGGAAGAGTTTTGTTTGAAATGGATGGAGTAGCCAAAAACATAGCCCGTCAGGCGCTCAAGCTCGCGTCGGACAAATTGAGCGTCAAGACAAGAATTGAAGAGAGG
>JBAZUC010000058.1:0-4602 GCA_041661585.1 Parcubacteria group bacterium | reverse complement strand
TTTTCTCTTCATTTTTCTCAACGTATTTTCGGTCGATGATCGTCGAGATTGTCGGAGCGTAGGTCGACGGCCGGCCGATCCCATATTCTTCCATCACGCGGACAAGCGACGCTTCGTTGTAGCGGGGCGGGGGAGTCGTGAATTTTTGAGTTGGAATCAATTTCTCAAGGTCTAGATTTTCCTTCTCTTTGAGATCGGGCAAAAGGTTTTCGCTGACCGGCATCTTATTTGCGTACACTTTCAAATAGCCGTCAAACTTCACGGTTGATCCGTTGGCCTGGAAAGTATAACCATTCTTCGCGCCCTTGGCATCGATCAAAACTTTCACCGAGTTGAGAACAGTCGGCTGCATTTGCGAGGCGATCATCCGCCGCCAGATCAGGCTATACAGTTTGAGCTGGCGTTCGTCCAATTTTCCAAGGTCATCCGGTGACTGTGCGGGATTGGTCGGTCGGATGGCTTCATGGGCTTCTTGTGCGCCTTTTGATTTTGTTTTATAGAAGCGCGGACTTTCCAGCGTATAATTTTCTCCAAAAATTTTTCCAATTGTCTTTTTCGCAGCGAGCATTGATTCAAGCGACAAGTTGGTGCTGTCGGTTCGCATATACGTGATGTAGCCTTGCTCGTATAATTTTTGGGCGAGCATCATTGTGAGTTTCGCCGAATATCCGAGCGAGTTGATGGCTGTTTGTTGAAGCGTTGAAGTCGTGAAAGGCGCCGGAGGAGTGCGGGTGATTTCTTTTTTCGTGATTTCACTCACGGCATATTTCGATTTTTCCAGTTCAGCCGTGATTTCATCCGCTGTTTTTTTATTATCAATAAATGATTTTTTCGTCTTGTAATCCCCCGCAAAAAGTTTGAGCGTGATCACTTCTTCGATTTTTTTCTCGTTTTGATGCGTGAGCGCGGCTTCAAACGAATTCTTATCATTTGATTTTTTCAGCATGGCGGCAATCGTCCAGAATTCTTCTTTTTTGAATTTTTCGATTTCGCGCTCCCGCTCGGCGATGATGCGAAGCGCAATCGATTGCACGCGTCCGGCGGAAAGCCCGCGTCTGATCTTGTCCCACAGAAATGGGGAAAGTTCGAATCCGACCAATCGGTCCAAAACCCGGCGTCCTTGCTGGGCGTCCACCAGATCGAAATTGATGCTGCGCGGGCTGTCGAGCGCTTTTTCAATGGCAATTTTGGTGATCTCGTGGAATACGATCCGGTTTTTTTCGCGCGGGTCGAGATTCAGAATTTCCGAAAGATGCCAGGCAATCGCTTCTCCCTCGCGGTCTTCATCACTTGCGAGAATCACACTTTCCGCTGTTTTGGCCGCTTTTTTCAGAAGTTCAGCTTTCTCTTCCGATTTTGGATTGATGATATATTGAGGCTGGAAATTTTTTTCAATATCAATTCCCATTTTCTTCTCCGGAAGGTCGCGGATGTGTCCATAGGAAGACATAACCTTGAATTTTGGTCCCAAGAATTTTGATATGGTTTTGGCTTTCGTTGGAGACTCTACTATCACTAATTTCATAAATTTTTAATTTCAAATTATAGTCGAATATAATTTTTCCCTCCCACATCCCGTACCGCGCTTTCGATTTCCAGCATTCCAAGCACCGATGAGACGGCCGCTGTGTCCAGTTTAGCCAGTTTCGAAATCTTGTCAATGTGAAGAGGAACATTCGAAAGAATTTTCCAGATGATTTTTTCTTCGTCGGTTCTCGGCTCAAAGAGTTTTAGAGCGAGTTTGGGCTGGGCGCGGGAAAGGCTGAATTCTTCGAGAATATCCGCGGCCGAACTGACCAGTTTTGCGCCGCGTTTCAAAAGCAGGTTCGCGCCCATCGATTGTAGGGAAAATATATCTCCCGGCACGGCAAAAACTTCCCGGTTTTGTTCAAGGGCAAATCCGGCTGTGATGAGCGAGCCGGAACTTTCGGCCGCTTCGATGACGAGCGTCCCGAGCGCAAGTCCAGCCATGATCCGGTTTCTCGCCGGAAAATTTTGTTTCAATGACGGAGTTTTGGGCGGCTGTTCCGTGATCAGCGCCCCGCCATTTTCGATTATTTGACGCGCCAGATTGAAATGCTCGCGGGGATATATCGTTGCGTCGTCAATTCCAGTTCCGAGCACTGCGGCGGTGAATCCGCCGGCGTCGAGCGCGGATCGATGAGCGATGCCGTCGATTCCAAGCGCCAGACCGCTCACGATCGTGAGACCGGCGCGCACCAGATCACGCGTGAGGTTTTCCGTCACCCGTCGTCCATACTCCGTGAATTTTCGCGAGCCGACGATGGCAATTGATTTGTTGGAAAGTATAACTTTGTTGCCGCGCGCATAAAGCACCGGCGGCGCCGACGCGATTTCTTTGAGCTGCACTGGGTAGGCATCGCCCCCTATAGTGAGAATCTCGATATTTTCTTTCGCCAGCTCTTTAAAAAGAATTTCGGGCGAATGTGATTGCCGGAATTGAAAAAAATTATCTATTTGTTTTTTCGAAAGGCCAAGCTGTTCAAGATTTTCCGCGTCGGTGCTTTTCCAGGCTTCCTCAAGAGATGCAAATCCAACTGTCAATTTTTTGAATGCTTGTGGTCCGAACCCGTCCACGCAATTGAACGCGTGCCAATATATTTTTTCGTTTTTATCCTCCATTTTTGTTTTGATATATTTTTTTGTCAGTACAATGAACATAATACCACAATTTTGCGTAGAAGAAGTAGATTGTCCTCGATATTGACAAATTCTGCGTAAGTGCTATAATATCACTTCTGGATAGGGGAATTCAGAAAAAGCTTTTTTATATCAAATATAAGGCAAAATATACAATTCGTGTCTTCCGTCCCGTCTGGAAGTCCGACGGTGTGACCCCTCCTTAATCATCGTTGGGTAAGTTCGGAAAGAGAGCAAATGCTCTCAATTCGGCACTTTCAGGTGGGACAGAGGACATATACAAGTAAAAAATAAAAGTGTCGCTTTGCGACATTTTTGCCTATTAGGAAAACAATGATGTCTATTTCAGAAAAAAAGAATTTTATACTCAAGAGCAAGAAAGTTGCCAAGGGAGGCATGCTTGTCTTTTCTTTTGCTTTTGCTTTTTCTTTTTTTGCCGGCGCCTTGGCAACGGACGGATCGATGATTAATCTTTTGGGAGATATCTCTGTTTTCAGCGCTCTCTTGTTTGCCCTATCAGCTGTTTGCCTATTCCTCCTCCAGCTTGAAGATTGGGAGAGAGATTATATCTAAATCCGGATTGATTCTTTTTTGTTGACATACCCTATTTTTCTTGCTAATATCACAAAAGACCAATAGTCCCGGAGCTAATTTGTTCAGAAATTTGCCGCTCTCGTGCGGTTTTTATTTTTGCGGGTGCTGTAAGGCATCTGCAAAAAATATCTTTATTTTATGGAAATACGAAACATTGCTATCATCGCGCACCCCAGCAGCAAAACACTTCGTGTTTGCTACGGGGCAAGCGTCGATCATTATTATGGAGATTAGGAATATTGCAATTATTGCCCATGTCGATCATGGAAAGACAACTATCACGGACGCCATTATGCGTCAGACCGGAATGGTGACGGAAGAATCCGTCACCATGGACAGTGACGCGCTCGAAAAGGAGCGCGGTATTACCATATACTCAAAAAACACTTCAATATTTTACAAGGATACAAAAATCAATATCGTGGACACCCCCGGGCATGCCGATTTCGGCAGCGAAGTGGAGCGGGTTTTGCGCTCGATTGACTCGGTGCTTTTGGTTGTGGATGCGCAGGAAGGCCCGATGCCCCAGACCAGGTTCGTTCTCAAAAAATCTTTGGAACTTGGGATCAAGCCAATCGTCGTGATCAATAAGATCGACAAGCCGGCGGCCCGTCCTGAGATCGCGCAGGAACAAGTTTTCGAACTATTTCTTGATCTTGGCGCGAGCGATGAACAGCTTGATTTCACGGTTGTCTATGCAATCGGCCGTGAAGGAATCGCAAAAAGAAGCTTGGACGATGATTCGAAAGACCTCACTCCGCTTCTTGATACGATCCTGGAAAAAGTTCCGGCGGCGACATCGAACCCAGACGCGCCTTTCCGGATGCAGCCTTTCAGTTTGGGATATGACAATTTTTTGGGACGCTTGGCGATCGGAAGAATACATGAAGGCACGATCCGGAGCGGAGAAGTATTCGTGAAAAAGCCGACTGGCGAAGTTCGCAAAGGGAAGATCATCAAAATGTTCACTTTTGAAGGGATCTCGCGAAAAGAAATTTCGCAGGCCTCGGGCGGGGACACGGTGATGATCGCCGGCATTCCGGACATTGATATTGGTGAGACAATCTGCATGGAGGCGGATCAGGAACCGCTTCCAGCCATCAAGATCGACGAGCCAACCATCACGCTCAATTTTTTGGTGAACGATTCGCCTTTTGCCGGTCGCGAAGGAAAATTCGTGACGTCGAAACAAATCAAAGAACGGCTCGAAAAAGAACTCGAAGTGAACGTCGGCCTGAAAGTAGACTTCAGTAATGGCGATTATTATAAAGTGAGCGGAAGAGGGGAGCTCCACATCGCGATTCTCATAGAAAATATGCGCCGCGAAGGATACGAACTCCAAGTTTC
>JBAZUC010000057.1:0-4901 GCA_041661585.1 Parcubacteria group bacterium | reverse complement strand
GAGCATTGATTCAAGTGACAAGTTGGTGCTGTCGGTTCGCATATACGTGATGTAGCCTTGCTCGTATAATTTTTGGGCGAGCATCATTGTGAGTTTCGCCGAATATCCGAGCGAGTTGATGGCCGTCTGCTGGAGAGTTGAGGTCGTGAAAGGAGCCGGAGGAGTGCGGGTGATTTCTTTTTTCGTGATTTCGCTCACGGCATATTTCGCTTTTTCCAGTTCTGCCGTGATTTCATCCGCTGTTTTTTTGTTATCAATAACTGATTTTTTCGTCTTGTAATCTCCCGCAAAAAGTTTGAGCGTGATCACTTCTTCGATTTTTTTCTCATTCTGATGCGTGAGCGCGGCTTCAAACGGATTTTTTTCGTTTGATTTTTTCAGCATGGCGCCGATCGTCCAAAATTCTTCTTTCTTGAATTTTTCGATCTCGCGTTCCCGTTCGGCGATGATGCGAAGCGCAATCGATTGCACGCGTCCGGCCGAAAGTCCGCGCCTGATCTTGTCCCAGAGAAACGGAGATAGTTCAAAGCCGACCAATCGGTCCAAAACCCGGCGTCCTTGCTGGGCGTCCACCAAATCGAAATTGATGCTGCGCGGACTGTCGAGCGCTTTTTCAATGGCAATTTTGGTGATCTCGTGGAAGACAATCCGGTTTTTTTCGCGCGGGTCGAGGTTCAGGACTTCCGAAAGATGCCAGGCAATCGCTTCTCCCTCGCGGTCTTCGTCACTTGCGAGGATCACCGCTTCCGCGGTTTTTGCCGCTTTTTTGAGCATTTCGGCCTTCTCTTCCGATTTTGGATTGACAATATATTGAGGCTGGAAATTTTTTTCAATATCAATTCCCATTTTCTTTTCCGGAAGGTCGCGGATGTGGCCATACGAAGACATAACCTTGAATTTCGGCCCGAGAAATTTGGAAATGGTTTTGGCTTTGGTCGGCGATTCTACTATTACTAGCTTCATAATTTTTTAATTTTAAATTATAGTCTTATAAAATTTTGTCCGCCAATATTTTTTGCAGCGCCTTCTATTTCCAGCGCGGCAAGGGTTGAGGATACAGTCGCTGTGTCTAGTCTAACCAGTTTCGAAATCTTGTCAATGTGAAGAGGCTCGTTGGAAAGAATTTTCCAGATGATTTTTTCTTCGTCTGTCCGTGGTTCAAAGAGTTTGAGAGCGAGTTCGGGTTGAACGCGGGAAAGGCTGAATTCTTCGAGAATATCCGCGGCCGAACTGACCAGTTTTGCGCCTCGTTTCAAAAGCAGGTTCGCGCCCGTCGATTGCGGGGAAAATATATCTCCCGGCACGGCAAAAACTTCCCGATTTTGCTCGAGCGCGAAGCTCGCAGTGATGAGCGATCCGGAACTCTCGGCCGCTTCAATGACGAGCGTCCCGAGCGCAAGTCCGGCCATGATCCGGTTTCTCGCCGGAAAATTTTGTTTCAGTGACGGAGTTTTGGGCGGCTGTTCCGTGATCAGCGCGCCACCATTTTCGATTATTTGACGCGCCAGATTGAAATGCTCGCGGGGATATATCGTTGCGTCGTCAATTCCAGTTCCGAGCACTGCAACCGTGAACCCACCGGCGTCGAGCGCGGCCCGATGAGCGATGCCGTCGATCCCAAGCGCCAGACCGCTCACGATCGTGAGACCGGCGCGCACCAGATCACGCGTGAGGTTTTCCGTCACCCGCCGGCCATACTCCGTGAATTTGCGCGAGCCGACGATGGCAATTGATTTGTTGGAAAGTATATCTTTGTCGCCGCGGATATAAAGTACTGGCGGCGCCGACGCGATTTCTCTGAGCTGCACCGGGTAGACTTGGTCGTTTACAGTGAGAATCTCGATATTTTCTTTCGCCAGCTCTTCAAAAAGAATTTCGGGCGAATGCGACTGCCGGAATTGAAAAAAATTGTCTATTTGCTTTTTTGTGAGGCCAAGCTGCTCGAAATTATCCGTGTCGGTGCTTTTCCAGGCTTCCCCAAGAGATGCAAATCCAACTGTCAATTTTTTGAACGCCTGCGGTCCGAACCCGTCCACGCAATTGAACGCGTGCCAATATATTTTTTCGGTTTTATCCTCCATTTTTGTTTTGATATATTTTTTTGTCAGTACAATGAACATAATACCACAATTTTGCGTAGAAGAAGTAGATTGTCCTCGATATTGACAAATCCTGCGTAAGTGCTATAATATCATTTCTGGATAGGGGAATTCAGAAAAAGCTTTTTTATATTGAATATAAGGCAAAATTAGTTACAAAAATGTCTTCCGTCCCGTCTGAAAGTCCGACGGTGTGACCCCTCCTTAATCATCGTTGGGTAAGTTCGGAAAGAGAGCAAATGCTTTCAATTCGGCACTTTCAGGTGGGACAGAGGACATATTCAAGTTAAAAGTGGAAAGTAAAAAGTTAAAAATATACTAAAAGGGGGTACCACCTGATGGTTCCGTTAGCCGTTAATGGTTTAGCGGGTCGAATTGTAGCCGTCGAGGATGACTCACTGACGGAAAATCTAGATGATATTAACTTGAAGCTCCAGGAAATCCTGGATGGGAAAAGAAATCCCGACGAGCGTAGTTGGTTCGCAGATCGTCTCCAGTGGACCGAGGAGCGCATCGAGTGTTTGCGGCAAGTGAAAAAGCAAGTTGCCGCCGGTGAATTTCGCTCTGCGCTGTTTGCCATTATGGAGAGACTCTATTTCAACGAATACAGAGCCTCGTCCAGAATCATGTCAGACGATCCGAGGAAAGTCGCCGATGATCTCAAGGAAAGGATCACCTATTACCAGAAAGCGTTAGAATACGTCAAGATTTCCAACGAGTTGTTTAATCTGATGGTGCAATAAATTACATGGTGCCGTCATCACGAAGTCCTCGGTCTTATTCGGGGGCTTCATTTTTTTGACAAAAACTATTTTTCTTGCTAATATCACAAAAGACCGAAAGTCTCCGCCTCATCGGCGGACAGGTCAGAGCTAATTTGTTCAGAAATTTGCCGCTCTCGTGCGGTTTTTATTTTTGCGGGTGCTGTAAAGCATCTGCAAAAAATATCTTTATTTTATGGAAATCAGAAACATTGCCATTATTGCGCATGTTGATCATGGCAAAACGACAATCACGGACGCCATCATGCGTCAGACCGGAATGGAGACGGAAGAAGCCGTCACGATGGACAGCGACGCGCTCGAAAAGGAGCGTGGTATCACCATATACTCAAAAAATACTTCGATATTTTACAAGGGCACAAAGATCAATATCGTGGATACGCCCGGCCACGCTGATTTCGGATCCGAAGTGGAGCGAGTTTTGCGCTCAATTGATTCGGTGCTTTTGGTCGTGGACGCGCAGGAAGGTCCGATGCCGCAAACAAGATTTGTGCTCAAAAAATCTCTCGAGCTTGGGATCAAGCCGATTGTCGTGATCAACAAAATCGACAAGCCGGCGGCCCATCCCGAGATTGCGCAAGAACAAGTTTTCGAACTTTTCCTCGATCTTGGTGCAACAGACGAGCAGCTTGATTTCACGGTTGTCTATGCGATTGGCCGCGAAGGAATCGCGAAAAGAAGTTTGGACGACGAGTCGAAAGATCTCACTCCGCTTCTTGATACGATCCTTGAAAAAGTTCCGGCGGCAACTTCCAATCCCGACGCGCCTTTCCGGATGCAGCCTTTCAGTTTGGGATATGACAATTTTTTGGGACGCTTGGCGATCGGAAGAATACATGAAGGCACGATCCGGAGCGGAGAAGTATTCGTTCACCCCGCCACTAATAGCGGAGATAAAAATATATCAGAAGATAATAACAATAAAATTAGTGGCGGGGTAAAAAAGCCGACTGGCGAAGTTCGCAAAGGAAAGATCATCAAAATGTTTACCTTTGAAGGAATTTCGCGAAAAGAAATTTCGCAGGCCTCGGGCGGGGACACCGTGATGATTGCCGGCATTCCGGACATTGATATCGGTGAAACAATTTGCCAAGCGGCGGATCAGGAACCGCTTCCGGCCATCAAGATCGACGAGCCAACCATCACTCTCAATTTTTTGGTGAACGATTCGCCTTTTGCGGGACGCGAAGGAAAATTTGTGACGAGCAAGCAAATCAAAGAACGGCTCGAAAAAGAGTTGGAAGTGAACGTCGGACTCAAAGTGGACTTCTCAAATGGTGATTTCTATAAAGTAAGCGGAAGAGGGGAGCTTCACATCGCGATTCTCATTGAAAATATGCGCCGCGAAGGCTATGAGCTGCAGGTCTCTCAGCCGCAGGTCATCATCAAGGAAGAGAACGGGAAAAAACTTGAGCCGTTCGAAGAAGTGACGATCGATGTTCCGGAACAATTTTCGGGAACGATCATTGAAACGCTCGGAAAAAGAAAAGGGCAGATGACCGAAATGAAACCGGAGGGCACCCAAGTCCGGATGGTTTTTGAGGTGCCGACTCGAGGCATCTTGGGATATCGCAACCAGTTCATGATTGAAACGCGCGGCGAAGGAATTTTCGCCAGCCGTTTTCTCGAATTTCGTCCGCACGCGGGAGCAATTTCCAAGCACGCGACGGGCTCAATGGCTTCGATGGTCGCTGGCAAAGCGCTCGCCTTTTCCCTAGCCAATCTTCAAGACCGCGGCGTGCTTTATATCGGAGCCAACACGGAAGTATATGAGGGCATGGTGATCGGGAACACGGCGAAGGGAAACGACATGGCAGTGAATCCCATCAAAGGAAAAAATCTGACGAACATGCGCTCATCGGGCGCGGACGCGGCGATTCATCTTGTGCCGCATATGGAACTCACGATCGAACGCGGTTTTGAGATAATGGCGGATGACGAATATCTTGAAGTCACTCCTCACAGCGTGCGATTGCGAAAGCAAATTCTGAACGAAACAGCGCGAATCCAAGCGGGACGG
>JBAZUC010000056.1:0-4951 GCA_041661585.1 Parcubacteria group bacterium | reverse complement strand
GGTACATTTTACCCTCAACTGCAACACTGGTTATCACGGATTAAGTTTGATTGTTCATTGAAAACCTCAGCCGGCGTGCGAAATTGAAGGCATTTTCTGGGAGTGTTGTTCATAATATCCATGATAGCAGAAATCTTTTCAGGTGAATAACCTTTGATAGATTTTCTCTTGGGAATAAATCTTCTCAGTCTCTGAAATGAATTTTCTATCTGACCCTTTTCCCATGAAGAGTAGGGATGGCAGAAGTACGTATCAACTTTCAACTCTTCGTGCCGATGGTTTTCCACTCCATTGTCCAGAGTCAGAGTTTGAACTATCTTTTGATGCGGATTCAACAATTCTTTGAATCCGTCCATAGTATATTTCAAACGGGACACCTTCTTGAGCAGAAGATATCGAGACAGTCTTTCAGTTATTCCAGTCAGTATTTCTTTGTCGGCCTTGAGAGCTCCAAGGGTATCCGCTTCGAAATCTCCAAATCTTGCTCTTTGATTTACAATATCCGGTCGATCGTCAATGAACACGCGGTTCCTAATGCCTCCGCCCCAGCCTCTTTTCCTGGTAGCCCCCTTTCTTTTGTAGGTTTGTTTGTAAGTCAGATATCCGGTGAGATGCTGGCCGTAAGAACTGTAGATGTATTCGTAAATACTTTTTGCGGAAATGATTGTTTCTCCGCGCTCGGCTTTCAATCTCCCCGCGATTTGTTCCGGTGTCCAGTAAGATTCCATTTTAGCTGCCACATATTCCTCAAGTCCTGGTGTCTGCCTGATTTTCATAGTTTGGTACTTGGATTTCTGGCGGCGGATGTAGGCTTTGTGTCTGGCTTTCCTGGGATCATAGATCCCTTTCACAGAATTGAGTTTGATTTCACGGCTTACTGAAGACGGGTTCCTCCCGAGAACATATCCGATGTTTCTCAAGGAGTAGCCTTTCTTCAGTAGGATGGCGATTTCATCTCGCTCGTTCTGCTTGAAGTGTGTGTAATTCATATACAAAGTATATGGGTGTTGCACTTCAAAGGTAAAATTACTAAGACGGGTGTTTGCCCGCCTTTTTTTGTTTTAAATCAGTTTTTTTGCTAGAATAAAGCCAGAATGGAATTCAATGAATTTGTGGAAAAAAGACACTGGTATTCTTCTTTTTGGGCCGATGTAGTCTGGGTGCTTCTTGGCGCTTTGGCGCTGCTTTTCATATTCGGCACCCAATACGCGACGGGGGAGTTCGGATATTCGGCAAAGATCGAAAAAAGCCAAATCAAAGCCAATGAATCAGCGATCGTCGATTTCAGCCAGCCCGTAGCATCCAAAGCTGTTGAGAAAAATTTCGAAATATCGCCGAATATGGAAGTTGGTTTCGTGTGGTCGAACAACTATCAAAAACTTGAAATAAGGCCGGCCAAAACTTTTGAAGCGGGAAAAACATATACTGTCAAAATTGATCCGCAAACCAGTTTTTCGGTCAGCAGCCTCATAGGCAAGAAAACGGAACCGCTAAATTTGTCGTTCCAAGTGGAAAGTCCGCCGCAGGTGGTATCGATGACTCCGCTTTCCGGCGATCCGAATGTGAAAATTGATTCAAAGATAAAAATATCTTTCGACAAGACGACAAATGGGTATGATGTCAATTTCGTCGTTGAACCTTTCAGCAATTTTGATATCAGTTTTGATGACGCAAGAAAAAATTTCACGATCGCGCCGAAGGGAAACCTTGATTTTGCGCGTGATTATGCGATTAGTGTGAAAATCGCGCCAAGCTTGGCCAAGCTTTCGGCCAAAGATATGTCTGAAGCATACCGCGCCAATTTCAAAACCGAACCCTCGCCTCCGCCTCCTCCGCCGGTCGAAGAAGTCGTGCTTCCCGAAAAAACCAATCCGAACGAAGTGGCCACCGCGCAGGTTGCGACGCCTGAAGCCAAGATAAAAGAAGGAAAATATATCGATCTCAATCTGGCCAAACAGCAGCTCTCCATTTTCGAAAACGGAGAAAGACTTGGGACATACAAAGTTTCCACCGGGAAAAAAGGAATGGCGACGCCGACGGGGACATTCCATGTTCAGGCCAAGCGTGGCCGGGCGTGGTCGAAGAAGTACAGTTTGTATATGCCGTATTTCATGCAATTCACTGGACAGGGTCACGGCATTCATGAACTTCCGGAATGGAAAAACGGATACAAAGAAGGAGCGAATCATTTGGGTATTCCGGTTTCGCACGGCTGCGTTCGCCTCGGCGTCGGTCCGGCAGCGAAAGTATACAACTGGTCGGACGTCGGCACGCCAATCGTGATACATTATTAAATTTGAAAGGCTAAATTTAAAATTTAAAATTGTTAATTGGTATTTTTTGAAAAATTTTGTTAAAATAATATCAATATAAAAACAAAGATAAAAAGAGATCGGAGGTGTATTATGGGTATAAAATCGACATCGGACATATTTTTCATTCTTTCCGTATCGGCGGTATTGATGGCTCTCTTGAGCTGGGCACTCAAGCCTGATACGATGTGGCTCGCGGCAACGCAATGGCTTTTGATCGCGATCACAGTCGGAGTTTGGGGACTTTATTTGCGCTTGAGAGACCTTCATGAAGAAAAACCAGTTGCAAAAAACGGAAATGGCAAAAAAAGGAAATAATCTTGTGGCCATTTGCCACAATATCCGCAGTGCATACAATATTGGATCTGTTTTCCGCACCGCCGACGGAGCGGGGGCGGTGAAAATATATCTCACGGGATATACCCCGGCCCCGCCTCATCCGGGAATTGCAAAAACTGCGCTCGGGGCGGAAAAGATTGTAACTTGGAAAAAATTAGCGAGAATTGATGCGGCAATCAAAAAGCTAAAAGAAGAAAAATACAAGATAATAGCCCTCGAGCAAAGCAAAAAAAGTGTGCCACTTGATTCATTTAAGCCGAAAGGAAATATTGCTTTGATCCTTGGAAATGAAGTCAGGGGACTGGGACCAGCGGTTCTTCGGAAATGCGACAAGATCATTGAGATCCCGATGCGAGGGGAAAAAGAATCACTCAATGTTTCGGTGGCGTTTGGAATCGCGGCGTATACAATATTATGAACAACAAAAAACTTGCCATTTTTGACATCGACGGGACGGTTTTTCGAAAAAATCTTCATTTTGAGTTGATCGAACAATTGAGCTGGCAGGGGCTTTTTTCGAAAAACGCCCGACAGGTTCTGGTTCGGATATACGCGCGCTGGCTCGAGCATCGGGGAACATACGAGGAATACCGAAAAAAAATCATCAGTACCTACTCTCGGGAAATTAAGGGATGCTCGCAAAAAGATATCGTTGAAGCAAGCAAAAAAGTGGCCGGTTTCAACCAAGGACGAACCTATATTTTCTCGCGAGATTTGATGAAGAAATTGAGAAAGGAAAAATATACGATAATCGCCATTTCCGGTTCGCCGATCGAAGTGATCAAAGAATACAACAAATATTTGAAGTTCGACGAAGTTTTTGGATCGGTCTATGAAACGGACGGAAAGGGAATATATACCGGGCGTACTATTTTTGAGCCGGTGCGGCACAAAGGCCATCTGGTTGGGCAGTATATCGCGGAAAAAAATTTGACCCTTGAGGAATCATATGGAATAGGCGATACTGAATCGGATGAGAGCTTCCTCAAAATGGTCGAGCACCCAATTGCTTTCAATCCAAACCTCAATCTGGAAAAAGTGGCTCGCCGGAGAGGCTGGAAGATCGTTGTCGAGAAAAAAGATGTGATTTATGATATTTCGAATTTCAAACTGATAAACGTGAAATAGATTATGGAGAAATTCATTGAGTGGTGGATCAAAAAATTTATCTGGATATTTTTGCCTTTTTACGCGATATACAAACTCGGCGGAGAACTCTTGCGGGATATTTTTTCGAACGAGAAAAAATAGTCTCCCCCTTTGGAAAAGGGGGATTAAGGGGGATTTATTTTTTTGTCATCCCCGCGAAAGCGGGGATCCAGGGATTTAACAACTTGTGATTTTCAACTGGATCCCGGGTCAAGCCCGGGATGACAAGTTTGGTATGAAAAATATTTTTTCAGAAAAAGTCATCCATGTTGTCTCCAAAATCCCCGAAGGAAAGACTTTGACATACAAGCAAGTGGCGAAGAAGGCCGGAAACGAAAAAGCCGCCCGGGCAGTGGGGAATATTTTGAACAAATATTATCTTGAGTGCATCAAAAACAAAAAACCGACGAAGCCGTGTCATCGAGTGATCCGCTCGGACGGTAAACCCGGCGGATATGTGAAGGGCGAGGATGAAAAAAGACAGATATTAGAGAGAGAAGGAGCCATATAAAAAAGCAGACGCCCTGGATGGGGCGTCTTTTTTCGAAGGATTGGTTAGTGTTTTTTCATCACTTCGCAATCCGCGCACTCGTTTGGAAAACCGTAACAACGGGCGAGTGGTATGGCGTTGGGATCTGAACCGCGTAACGAGCCATGTAAGCGATCGCAGTTTTCGTCGAGTTCAAAAGTCGCCATAGTTTCTTCGGAAACATCCTTAATTTCCATAAGCCCCCCTTAAAATGATTCACTCAATCCCAATTGTCTTTAGAAAACCTCCGATTCTAAACTCAGCGCTGAATTGAATCATTTTCTTTAGAGCCCTCGCATCCTTCGTGGGAAAATCTTCAGAATTCAGCGCAGACGTGGCCATGTATTTCAGATTTGCCAGATTTACTCTTGTTTTTTGGAGTAGTTCGGTGTATTCCAAATTTTCCGACAAAACTTTGCGTAGTTTTCCGATCCGTTTTTCGGTTTTGTTGTCAATAAAAGCGACAATCGCTACTGCGGAGAATATGATAACGAGGATGGCCACAAATAAGCCCCAGTTATCGCGTGGAATTGACAGTAACCTCCAAAGAACTTCTCCAATCGTTTCTGGATATGGCGTCATTTCTTTCTCCTCCTCTTGAGATATCTAAAATCTATTTCAC
>JBAZUC010000055.1:0-5081 GCA_041661585.1 Parcubacteria group bacterium | reverse complement strand
ATGGCGAATAATAATCTTTTCGGGGCAACTGCCCAGCCAGGCTTTCAGTCTGGCTTTTTTCTTTGTTCGAAATAAGCAATTTGCGTCTAACTCCCTCCTTATGCCGTCTTTCTAGGGAGACGACTATTGGGTAAAATATGCCTTATGAAAGATAAATTTCGTCCAAATTTCTCCCAATCTCCCACGAATCACCTCCTTTCTAGGGAGATATTTATCCCGTAGTTAAGCGCAACTTATATTACTGGGACGGTTGAGAACCCCGATTCATTGGAATATGAACCCACACAGTCGTTGATAGGCCCTGGCAACAGGTCAACCGCAAAAGTTTGCAATATACAAAGTATCAATATACAATAAGTCCAATGAAAATTTCAGACAACAATTCCAATCAAATTCGTCGAAGAAAAGCCTTTTGGGTTTGTTTGCTATTTTTTAAAACCATATGAAAAAGATATTTTCAAAAAGAAATGGCATATGACCCCAAAGGGTCGTTTTTTTTGTACCTTAAAATTTTTGAAAAAGGAGATGAACTATGCCGGAGGACAGCAGCTCTTTGTGGCTTTTCGTCAAGTTGCATCCCTGGGTTTCCAGACTTCCTCTCGAAAAATATATTCGGGAGAATATCGAAGGAAAAGGTATTCGCATCGAGAGTATTCGGTATGAAAACTATCATGAATGCCTTTTGATGCTTTCCTACGGAGACGAGATTTTTAAGATGACAAAAGATGAAGCCATTGCCAGGGTGAGGCGTTACTTCGGCCGGCATCCAGGCATGGAAGTGGAAGAGATGTAAACTCAATTCAATTATCAAAGCGTCACTTAGCCGTGTCTCGGAAATTACGAGCACGGCTTTTCTTTTTGCGATATCACCCAGAAAAATAGTTCATTTCGAATCCGCTCGGATGGTATATTTCGAGTGTTTGTGATAAACTTAATAAAAATGTTGCAAGAATTGGTAAATAGATTATTTTAAATAAACATTATGAAAACAAACGGTCCATGGAAAATAATAGAAAGCCATGAAAAATACAAAAATAACTGGATGAAAGTTTGCGAGGACAAGGTTATCAGGCCAGATGGAAAAGAAGGGATAGTTAGTCTTGTCGAAATGGAGGATGGTATTTCAGCTCTCTCACTTGATAACGATGGGTATGTTTATTTGGCTGACCAGTTTCGCTATTCAACGGGAAAAGATGGTATTGAGACCGTAAGCGGTGCGGTTAATAATAATGAAAAACCGCTAGATACTGCGAAGAGAGAGCTAAGAGAAGAATTAGGCATAGAAGCGGAAGAGTGGATTGACTTGGGCTTGGTTAATCCGTTTAATGTTGCTATCAAGGCGCCACATACAATTTTTTTAGCAAGGAAACTGAAATTCGGAAAAGATCACCAGAAAGGAGCAAAGAAAATCAAGCTGGTTAAGGTCAAGTTAGAAGAGGCAGTCAAGATGGTGATGAATAGCATAATTACTAATGGACCTAGCTGCGTTTTGATTTTGAAGACTAATGAATATCTCAAATCTCCAAATTCCACAAAAATCACCTCTCCTGAAAACATTCTTAGCAAAAAGTGAGCGGATAAGCTTTCCAAACAAGGTTCCAAGCGGAACAGCAAAAACAGGGTTTTATCCCTGCTTTTGTGATATAATGGGGAAACAATACATAGCAAAAAAATGGTGACTTTCTTGGGCATTGTAGCGGGACTTTTGAACACGATCCGCCTATTGCCCCAGGTATATAAAAGCTGGAAAACGAAACAGACCAGAGATTTATCGGGATATTTTGTAGCTATCTTGTTTCTGCAGTCGGTATTTATTATCCTCTACGGAATATACAAGCCGGACCATATTATTCTCTGGACAAATATCAGCCCGCTCATCTGCTCGGTCATTTTGGCGAGGTTTAAGATGAAATACAAATAGAATTGGAAGAAACTCTGTTTTTGTGTTTTTGAGAATATTTGGTATAATAATATCAAGAGAGCTAAATCATTATTTTTCATCCGGGGGGACTGAAGCTTATGCAAAAAACCAAAACAAAAAGTATTCCCGAAAAATTGGTCAGTCTCGTCAAGCATCCTTTCAGCCGAAAAAACAAGCCGCTGCTGCACACGATCGAATGGGTTTTCATCCTGCTCGCTTTTTTTGCCATTGGCCTGCCGATTCTCTATTATCAATCAGGCGAGAATATTTTCGGAGGAGGAAAATTGAAATCTATCGGAACCAAAGAGCCATCGGCGCCTCCCAGCGAAGCCGAGAAAAAATTCATCGGTGAAACTGTTTTGGAGCCGGTTGATACTTCCGGCTGGGATACATACCGCAACCAATGGTATGGTTTTGAGATCAGGCATCCGGACAGCTGGACGGGAATGCAATACAAAACGTCCACGACAAAAAATTCCAGCTACGAAACGATATACAAGTTCAGAAAAGACGCGAGCGGAGAGGGCGATCCTTATATTGGTTTTGACGTGGCTATATATTCAACAAGGAAAGTGAAAAGCATCCAGCAAACAGATGATCTGATAAGAAAAGAAGATGCTCCAGAAGACACAAGCAATTGCCGATTTTCCGAAGAGCTGACTCTCGGCGAGGAAAACAACGTGTTTCAGAAAGTGAGTGTCAGGCAAAGCGATGCCTGTTTTGAACCGGCGTATTTTTTCAGCGTGGCAAAGGATAATTATTTGTACGACGTTATTCCGGTCGCCAAAGAAGGCGCAGATTCGGTAGCTGATCCGGAAAAAGATGTGAACAAAAATTTTCCGGAGTACAAAGAAGTCGCTTCGTCCATCAAATTTATTCCGGTATCAAGGCCTGCCGCAAAATCTCCGGTCAAACCGAGAATTTCCGCCCGCCGTCCGGTTTCCGCCAAAGTCGCGGGCGGCAGACTGGTTTGCGCCAAGAAAAACGATAAGCCCAGCAAGAGCAAGAAAAACAAGCCAGGGCATCTTGATCTGGAATGCTGTCTCGATCCGGATGAACGGCCGAATCCGTGGTGCAGCTATTAAAAACATTATGGAACCAAACAAAAAAATCGAAAACGCAATTCCGCAAGCAGCCAAGCCAGCGCAAGCGCAGGGCGGAAACAAAACGCTTTTTTGGATCTTGGGCGGATGCCTCGTTTTACTTGTCATTGGCGGACTCGTGGTTTCCGGCATAGCCTATTGGAGTTATAAAAAAATGAAGGATGAATCCAAGATGAAAGACGTGGCGATAGTCCAGCAGCAAAAACAGCTTGAGGCGGCAAAGATTGAAGCGCAAAAAAAGCGGGAAAAGGCTCCGGAAAATGTTCCAACAAATATTTCCGAAGAGCCGGCAGTCCAGCCGCCTGCAAGTGAAGCGCCGACGGCCGCGGAAGGAACAACACCGTATGTCGCGGAAAAACAAATCGGCTTCGTCAAAAAAGTCTATGTCAAAAGCGGAAAAAATTATCTCAATATCGACTATGTCCAATGGCTGACGGGAGACGCGGCCGAAAAAGCGCTGCGCGAGGACGGAAAGTGTCCCAAATCTGGAGAGTGCATCGTGTATGATGACTACTATATCCGCAATCAAAATCCCCTTATTCGGACATTTGAAATCGCCCCGGACGTGAAAATTGTCATGCAAACATATAGCGCCGAGCAAACGGGAATTGTCATGAATAATGAGGAAATTACAATCGACCAGTTCAAAAATATATTTTCCTCAGCAGCGTGGTCGCATTTGAAAGATGCTCCGTATATAGTTGAAATTTCGAACCAGCAGATCGTCAAAATAACGGAGCAGTATATTCCCTAAATATTTGGACAGAAATCTTCTTCAAAAATTGAAAGACTGGCGTATGAAAACGGCTCGACGGGATCAGGTCGAGCTTTTTCGAGTGATAGCAAACCAGGCGGTCGAGGAGATAGCCTCCAAAAAACCGCAAAACAAATCAGAGCTGCTCGAAGTGAAAGGAATCAAAGAAAAAAAATACGCGAAATATGGTGAAGAAATTTTGGCGATGGTGCGTGGCGATGGGGAGAGCGAAGAGTTCGTTGAAAGCTTCAAAGAAGAAAGCAAAGTTTTTGAGGTGGGAGAATATCTGGATTTTCTCAATGAAAAGTTGCAGGATGCCGAAGCAAGAGTGAAAGGAGAAGTTTCGAGCGTCGATATCCGCGGAAACTATATTTTCTTTTCCATCAAAGGGAAAGATGAAGAGAGCTTGATAAGTTGTTTTGTTTGGAAAAATGACTACGATGTGAGCGGTGTCGCGCTTCAAGAGGGAATGGAGGTGGTCATTTGGGGCTATCCAAATATCTACAAACCAAGCGGGCGCTTGTCATTTCAAGTGAAACTGATCGAGCTCGTCGGAGAAGGGCTTTTGAAAAAAGCCTACGAAGAGCTGAAAAAGAAACTGGAAAACGAAGGATTGTTCGCGCCGGAGCGGAAAAAACCGCTCCCGAAATATATCCAAAAAATTGGTCTTATCACGTCTCATCAAGGTGCGGCCATCGGGGATTTCATTTCGAATGTCGGAAATTATGGCTACAAAATAAAATTTTTTGATTCTCGGGTGGAAGGCAAGCAAGCGGTTTTTGAACTTGTGAAGGGTGTGAAGTGGCTGAATAAAAATATCCCTGATCTGGATACTATTGTGCTGGTTCGCGGGGGAGGGAGTATGGAAAGTTTGCAGGCCTTTAATGCGGAAGTGCTGGTGCGCGAAATCGCCACTTCAAAAATCCCAGTGCTGGCAGGCGTCGGACACGAGCAGGATGTCACTCTCGCGGCGCTCACTGCGGATTTGATGGTCTCGACGCCGACCGCCGCGGCGCTTGAGATCCGCCGACCGTGGGACGAAGCTATCCACGGAGTGGAGAGCAGTGAAAAATATATTTTGGATGCCTTTCAAAATATTCTCGCGGAAAACAAAAACAATATTCTTGAAACTGAGCGAATATTATCCGGACAACTTGCAGAAATTTTTGAAAGATTCCGTCGGGCGCGAGAAAATCTCAAAAATAATTTAATCAAGATAAAAATGACGATTGATTATGAAAAAAATTATTTATCAAATACTTCGAGAAAACTAGTTTCCAACTATAGCCGATTATTTTCCGAA
>JBAZUC010000054.1:0-5181 GCA_041661585.1 Parcubacteria group bacterium | reverse complement strand
CCAAAAATGGTTAAGGAGAGGAAGCATGTTCCTGAAAAAGACTTTGCAGCTCGCGGCTATAGTTGCATTCATGGCAGTATGTTGCATGAGTTGCGTGACTGCCGGATCCGTCGTTGGATATGACCAGTATGGCAATCCAGTGGTAGCGGTTCCTGTGTATGTCCCGTCGCCAGTGCCAGTGTATGTTCCGGCACCGTATTATGCGCCGGTTTACGTGGGGCCATACTATGGCCGTGGTCATTACGGTGGTCATCACCGCCGAGATGGTCGGCATTAAATTTGCAATTTTGCTCATTGGGCGGGATTGCTAAAAAGTCGGAGTGTTCACGCATCCTCCGACTTTTTTCTTTGCCAAAAATCGGATTTGTGCGACAATAAATACAATGAGCAATACGAATATTTTCACTACAAATAGCTCCAAACAAACCCAAAAATTGGGTGAGACTTTGGCGAAAGAGCTGAAAAGGGGCGAGATTATTTGTCTTTCCGGCGAATTGGGCTCCGGGAAGACGACTTTCGCGCAAGGCGTACTGAAAGAATTAGGGGCAAAAAAACCATATACTAGTCCGACTTTTGTGGTGATGAAGAAATATCATGTAACACGAAACACGAAACATATAACACAAAAAGAAAAAAAGAATAAATTGTTACATGTTATATGCTACATGTCTTGTGACGTATATCATATCGATGCGTATCGTGTCGGGTCGAAAGACATTTTAGATATGGGCTGGGAGGAAATTATTGCGAATAAAAATAATATTATAATTGTCGAGTGGGCGGAGAGGATAAAAAATATAATTCCCAAAAATGCGGTTTGGTTGAAATTCGAACATTTAAACGAAAACAAGAGAAAAATATCTATAAAGTAATTTTGTATGGCTGAAAAGAAAAAACTCATTCTTATAGACAGCAATGCATTGATCCATCGCGCCTATCACGCCATTCCTCCCCTCACAACCAAAAAGGGGGAGTTGGTGAATGCGGTGTATGGCTATACCTCGGTACTTTTAAACGTGCTTGCGCGCTTCAAACCGGAATATATCGTGGCGGCTTTTGATCTCAAGGAGCCAACTTTCCGGCACAAGGAATTCAAAGACTACAAAGCAACAAGAGCGAAAGCGCCGGACGACCTTTATGCGCAAATTCCGCGAGTGAAAGAACTTGTGAGGGCATTCAATATTCCCATTGCCGAAAAAGAGGGATATGAAGCCGACGATCTTCTGGCCACCTTTGCGCGAAAAACAGAAAAGCTCCATCCGGATGTCGAGGTGATTGTCGTCACGGGCGATCTCGATACGCTGCAGCTCGTGAATGGCAAGATAAAGGTTTTTGCTTTGCGGCGCGGAATGAGCGACTCGGTTCTCTATGACGAAAAAGCGATCTTTGAGCGATACGGACTCAAGCCCGATCAGATGATTGATTACAAAGGCCTGCGCGGCGACCCTTCGGACAATTTGCCGGGCGTCAAAGGTGTGGGCGAAAAGACGGCCATCGAATTGCTCAAGAAATACAAAACCATCGAAGGCGTCTATCAAAATCTTTCCGAGATCAAAGAAGGAGTTCGCAAAAAGTTGGAAAAAGACAAACTCCAGGCCTTTTTCAGCAAGAAGCTTGCGCGCCTGGTGGAGGATGTTCCGGTCAATTTCGATCTTGAGAAGGCGAGAACGGAAGATTTTTCCCGGGTGAAAGTGATCAATCTTTTTCGAGAGATGGAATTTTTCAGTTTGCTGCGCCGCTTGCCGGGATACGAAGAACATATGAAAGATATTCAGGAAGAAAAAACTTCGAACACCGGAGACGGCGGGGAAATAAAGTGGGAGAAAATAAGTTCAAGGGAAATGCCCCTCCTCATCGGCGGGCAAGCGGAGATCAAAAAAGCAATATCCGTCGTTTCCGACGCTCCTTCCGGCGAGAATTTGAAGGGCGTCGCTTTTGCAGTCGATCCAAACAACGCTTTCTATCTTTCCGGATTCAATGAAAAGATCAAAAAAATTATTTCTGACGAAAAAGTGAAAAAGATCGGTTTTGATCTCAAAAAAGAAGGGAAGGTTTTTGAAAAAGCCGGAACAAATTTGGCGGGAATCGGATTTGACGTGCAACTTGCGGCCTATCTGCTCAAATCCGGATCGAATTTGTCTTGGGAAGATCTCGTCATGCAAGAGCTGGGCGTGATGATCGAAAAAGAAGACAAAAAGCCGGGACAAGCCGCGCTTGTTTTTCAGGAGGAGGAAGGGGAAGTTGAAAAATTGTGCCGCCGGGCCGCTCTCAATTTCTCGCTCAAAGAAAAGCTGGAAAAAAGGCTTGAGGAAATAAGCCGCGAGCAAATTGAGGATGGAAAAGAGAAAACCATCAAAAGTCTTTTTGAAAATCTGGAAATGCCTTTGATCGAAATTCTCTCTCGAATGGAAAAAGAGGGAATCAAGATCAACAAGACAGTCCTGCACGGAATTTCAGAAAAACTCGACAAGCGAGTTGAAAAACTGGAAAAAGAAATACAAAAAATGGCAGGAAGCGAATTCAACGTGAATTCATCCGCGCAGCTGCGCGAAATTCTTTTTGAAAAATTGAAAATTCCGACAAAAAACATCAAATCCGGAAAAACGGGATATTCAACGGCCTCGCCGGAACTCCAGAAGATCAAATCACTTCACCCTGTTATTGAAAAAATAGAAGAATATCGCGAATTGTTCAAACTGAAAACGACTTATCTCGATACCTTGCCGAATATGACGGACAAGGCTTCGCGCTTGCATACGACTTTCAACCAAGCGGTGACCACGACAGGAAGACTCTCATCCTCGGATCCGAATTTGCAAAATATTCCCATCCGGACGGATTTAGGACAAGTTATCCGCACGGCTTTCGAAGCCAAAGAGGGTTGCCGGCTGGTGAGCGCGGACTATTCACAGATCGAGCTGCGCATTGCCGCTCATCTCTCGGGAGATGTGCGGATGATCACGACTTTTTTGAGTGGTGAAGATATCCACACGGCGACGGCGGCGCGAGTGAATAAGCTCGATCTCGACAAGGTGACCAAAAAAATGCGCTCTTCAGCCAAGGCTTTGAATTTTGGAATCATATACGGCATGAGTACATACGGCTTCGCGCAATCGGCGGGCGTGGACAATGAGGAAGCGCGCGAGTTCATCCGGAAATATTTTGCCAACTATCCCCAAGTGGCGCAGTTTCTGGATGGAGTGAAAATTTCCGCTCGCGAAAAAGGATTCGTTGAAACAGAAATGGGTCGCCGCCGGTATATTCCGGAAATAAATTCGTCGAACGCGATGCTTCGCAACCAAGCGGACCGAATGGCGGTCAATATGCCCATCCAAGGTCTCGCAGCCGACATCATCAAACTGGCGATGCTCGCAGCGGATAAATTGATTTCGGAAAAATATTCCAATGTGAAAATGGTTCTTCAAATTCACGACGAACTTTTGTTTGAGGTTCCCGAAAAAGAAGCGGAAAAATTTGCGCGTGATATCAAAACCGAAATGGAAAGCGTCTACAAATTGTCCGTCCCTCTCATCGCGGATGTGAAAATCGGGGACAATTGGGGAGAAGTTTGAATATTTTTCGAAAAGCAAATAAAATTAAATAAAATAAGACATTCTCGGGATGAGTGATAAAAATATAAAATTAATAAAACTCGGAATATTTATCTTACTTCTGGCGTGGTTTTGTTTTTTGATGGCCGCGAAAATTGATCTTGCGACGGCGGATTTGGGGCGGCATATCAAGAATGGGGAATGGATTGTTGAGAATCATTTCAATCTTTCCGAGAAAAGTTCGCCCGTTCATGAAAATTTCTATTCCTATACCAATGCGGATTTTCCGGTCGTGAATCATCACTGGGGAGCGGGAGTGATCTTTTATTGGATCTATAAATTGGCGAGCTTTTCCGGTCTTTCCATCTTCTATATTTTCCTCTCCGCCGCGAGCTTTCTCATTTTTTTTGTCATCGCGAAACGCGAGTCGAATTTCACCGTGGCGGCCGTTTTTGCTATCACCCTCATTCCGCTCATGGCCGAGCGCCGCGAAGTCCGTCCGGAAATTTTCAGCTGTTTTTTTGCGGCGTTTTTTCTTTGGACGCTTTGGAGCTGGCAGAAGAAAGAACTGGCGTCGAGCCGGCTATATGCACTCCCGCTTCTCATGATCTTGTGGGTGAATTCTCATGTGTATTTTTTCCTCGGACTTTTTTTGATTGGAACGTATTGGCTCGTTGAAATGGTGCAATTTCTTTTCGCGAAATTGAGCGATGAAGAATTTTTGGAAAAGGTGAAAGGAGCGAAAAATTTGACGGCCGTTTTGATTCTTTCGACGCTTGCCGCTCTCCTCAACCCGTTTGGATGGAAAGGGCTCGTATATCCTCTTTGGATATTCAAAAATTATGGCTATACCATTGTTGAAAACAAGTCCGTTTGGTTCGTTGAAAACTACGGCATCGTGAATTCGAATTTCATGCTGATAAAAGCGGTTTTGGTCCTGATGATCTTGAGCTTCGTTTTGATCTTCATTATAAACAAAAAGAAAACATCAATTTCCTATCTCATATTCACCATTTTTTTTGGAACGATAGGCTGGCTGGCCATTCGCAACTTCACGATGCTGGGATTTTTTGCGCTGCCGATCCTTGCGGCGAACTTTGAAAATATTTTCACTCCGAATCAAAAAGATAATTTGCCTGCCAAGGAAAATGGCATCGCAGTGGCATTCATTGCGATTGCCGTGCTCGCCATTTTTGCGAACTATAAGTTTGTTTCGCTCCATTCGGGCGACCGCGGGATCGGTCTCTTGCCGGCAAATGCGGCGGCGGCGGAATTCATTCAAAAAGAAAATATCAAGGGACCGATTTTCAACAATTATGATATTGGCGGGTACCTTGTTTGGAGTCTTCCAAAAAACGAAAAAGTTTTTGTCGACAACCGGCCGGAAGCCTATCCGGATTCATTTTTCAGCCAAGTATACAAGCCAATGCAGGAAAATCCAGAGATTTTCAAAAGGATCGATCAGCAATATAATTTCAATGCGATTGTTTTTTCTGCGGGGGACATCACGCCATGGGGAATGAATTTTTTGAAAGTGATCAGAGAAAATTCAAATTGGAAAAAAGCTTTTGAGGACGATTACGCAGTTATTTTTCTCAAGAAAAATTAGGGGAATGGAATAATAATAAAT
>JBAZUC010000053.1:0-5280 GCA_041661585.1 Parcubacteria group bacterium | reverse complement strand
CATATTCGAGCGCGATCTTGAGCGCCGGCCGTCCGATCCGACCAAAACCGTTTATTGCAATCTTAATACTCATTTTTTTATTTTAAATTAATTTTTTAATCCAAAAGCTCCAACCCCCGAAACACCTTTTCATATCCCTCAAGCGCCATCTGAATCTCCGGAATATCAATCTCATGACTTGAATTGTGAACGATTTTTTTGAAAACCTCATGCGCATATTTGGCTTCCTCAAGACCGATCAATTGTCCCGGCTTCACCTCCGCCATTCTTTCGCCCGTGTCTTTTCCTTTGTATCCTATTTTTTCGAGAGTCTCCCCGAACATAAGATCCGCTTCAATCATCGCGATCTTTGCCTTCGAAACATCCTCGCTTTGGGCATTTCTTTTGATACTTTCCCATCTTTCAACATATTTTGATTTTTTGAGATCCGGAACTTTCGCTCCATAGAAAGCTGTTTTCCAATCCCCTCGGACGCGTTTTGAAAGCAAAAGAATATCGGCGATGAGCAGGATCGCAATGATGAATCCGGCGAGTATTTTTATGAAGCCAAAAAAGGACGAACTTGCAAAAGCAGTGAAGGCAGACTTAAAAATGGCGAAAATATTGATGTCCATATATCAAGTTGATTGTTCAAAAACATATGACGCGTTTAGCAATGTTTCCTCATCAAACCACTTTCCCATGAGTTGCATTCCGACCGGCATATTTCTCCCGTCTTCCTCAATTGTACCACATGGAACGGAAATCGCGGGAACACCGGTGATGTTCGCAGTGACGGTGTATATATCCGCCAGATACATCTCCAAAGGGTTTTCGGTTTTCTCACCAATTCTGAAAGCGCTCGTCGGTGAAGTCGGCCCAAGAATGATGTCAACTTTTTTGTAGGCCTCTTCGAATTCTTTTTTGATGACAGATCGCACTTTTTGGGCTTTGAGATAGTACTGGTCATAATATCCCGCTGAAAGAGCGTACGTTCCGAGCATGATCCGGCGCTTCACTTCTTTCCCGAGATAAATCGAGCGGGTTTTGAAATAGATATCCCCTAGGGTATAATCTGCACCAGTCTTTTCGCTTTCGGCTCCGACCGATTGGCCAAAACGGATTCCATCGAAACGCGCCATATTGGAACTGACTTCCGAAGGGACAATCACGTAGTATGTCGCCAGCGCATACTCCCCGCTCGGAAGACTGATGCCAACAATTTGAGCACCGAGATCTTTGTATTTTTGGATCGCTTTCTCGATCAGCTCCCGAACTCTTGGATCCAGTCCATCAGTTTCAAAATATTCTTTCGGCACTCCGATTTTTAGGCCGCTGATATCCGCTCCGCCCAGCAGGTTTTCATAGCTTTTGTCAGCCGTCGGCATTGACGTTGAATCTTTCAGGTCGCGTCCTGCAATCCGGCTCAAAACAATCGCCGCGTCCTCAACTGTTTTTGTGACCGGCCCAATTTGGTCGAAGCTCGAGGCCATGGAAATAAGACCATAGCGGGATACCATGCCGTAGGTCGGCTTGAGCCCAACTGTACCGCAAAAAGAAGAAGGCTGACGGATTGATCCCCCTGTATCAGATCCCAGCGCCCACGCGCATTCATCAGCCGCGACCGCGGCCGTTGATCCGCCGGATGTTCCGCCCGGAACTCGCGTCGTATCGTGAGGATTTTTTGTTGTTTGAAAGGCGCTATTTTCCGTGGAAGCGCCCATTGCAAATTCATCAAGATTCGTTTTCCCCAAGAACACGGAATCTCTTTCTTTCAATTTCGAAATAACAGTCGCATCATAAGGCGGAATATAATCCTCAAGAATTTTCGAAGCAGCCGTTGTCACCAGTCCTTCGATGCAAATATTGTCTTTCACGCCGCAAGGAATCCCCGCCAAGAGGTCAACCTCTTCGCCGTTTTTGATTTTTTTGTCCACCGAACGCGCCTTGTCGAGTGCAAATTCTTTATTCAGGCTCAAATATGTTTTTATTTCAGGATCTTTTTCGTCGATCCGCGCAAAATATTCTTCAGTGAGCTTTTCTGAAGTAATTTCTTGATTTATCAATTTATTGTGCAAATCTCGAATCATATATTAGAAAACTGCCCTTACCTTATCAAATCTGTCTTTCTTCTTCGGAAAATTGTTGATTATTTTTTCTTTTGTCTCGTCGCTGTATTCGACAACTTTGTCCTCGCGAATGACATTCTTGGCTCCTGTGATATGCGCAATCGGCTCGACGCCATCCGTATCCGCTTCGTTCAATTTTTCCACAAAACCCAAAATATCCGAGAGTTCGGTTGAATATTTGTCAGCTTCTTGTTCGCTAATTTCTATTCTCGCCAAATTGGCGATTTTTTTTACTTCGTCCTTGGAAAGCATCTATTTGATGAGACTGATAAACTCTCTTTCGTTGATAATTTTTACTCCCAATTCTCTCGCTTTATCATACTTCGAACCCGGGTTTTTGCCAACTACGACATAGCTTGTGCTCTTGCTGACCGAAGAAGAAATATCCCCGCCGAGCGCGCGTATTTTTTCTTTGGCCTCGTCGCGACTCATCGATTCCAGCTCGCCAGTCAGGACGAAAGATTGGTTTTGCAGCTTGTGGCTTGTAACTTGCATTTTGGGAATCACTACTTCAACGCTTAACTTCAACATTTTTCTCAATAAATCAAGATTATTTTTATCATTAAACCATTCGGTCAAACTCTTTGCAGACTTTTCACCAATACCTTTTATTGCCAGCCAATCATCTGCTAAAATTTTCGGGAATATCTCAATTATATCTTTCAGCTCCTTCACTCCCCGTGTTACATGTTTCATGCTTCGTGCTACATGACTAATGTTGCGTGTTACAAGAACCGCTGTTTCTTCGCCAACATGTCTGATTCCAAGCGCGTATAAAAACTTCGGAAATTCAATTTTCTCTGCCTTTTCAATCGCTTTCACGAGATTGTCCGCTGATTTTTCGGCAAATCGTTCCAGCGGTTCAAGATCGCCCGTTTTGAGCTCAAAAATATCTGCAAAATTGGAAATCAATCCTTCGTTCATCAGCTGCTCGACTATTTTTTCTCCCAATCCTTCTATATCGAAGCCCTTGCGTGAAACAAAATGGATGATATTTTCTTTTTCGATCGCAAAACATTTTTTGTTCTGGCAATAATGCGCCGCGCTTTCCTCGCCTTTTTTTCCAGTCTTAATTGTTTCGCGGCGCACTCCGCCGCCACAGATCGGACAGCGAGTCGGCATATGAAATTTTTTTTCTTTTCCGGTCCGCAGATTTTTGAGTACCTCGACCACTTCCGGAATCACATCTCCTGCCTTGTGAATCACAACCGTATCGCCAATTCTGACATCCAAACGCTTGATCTCGTCTTCATTGTGAAGCGTTGCCCGCGAAACTGTCGATCCGGCCACCAAAACCGGCCGGAGATGAGCCACCGGCGTGAGCGCTCCAGTTCGCCCGACTTGCACTTTGATCTCCTCGACAACCGTAGTCACTTTTTCCGGCACAAATTTGTATGCCACCGCCCAACGGGGAGATTTTCCGGTATAGCCAAGCACGTCCTGTAATTTTTTGGAATTTATTTTTACAACCACGCCGTCAATGCCATATTCTTGCTTGTTTTTCTTGTCCTCCCACGATCGAAAATATTTCTCAACATCTTCAATATTTTCACATAACTTGTGATTTGAATTTACTTTGAACCCCAATTTTTTTAATAATTCTAATTCTTCAACTTGAGTTTCCGGAAATTTTCTATCAATTTCCTCAATATCGTAGATATATGAATCCAATCTTCGCTTGGACGTGATTTTCGGATCAAGCTGTCGGATTGATCCCGCCGCTGCGTTGCGAGAATTGGCAAAAGGCGGCAACCCTTCTTTTTCGCGCATTTTGTTTGTTTTTTCCAAATCGCTTTTTTTCATCCAGGCTTCCCCGACGACCGTGATATCAATTGACTCGTTCAATTTGAGAGGAACGCTTTGGATCGTTTTCACTTGCTCGGTCACATTTTCGCCGATCACTCCGTCCCCCCTCGTCGCCGCCTGGACCAGCAATCCTTTTTTGTAAGTTAATATTATTTTCAATCCATCAATCTTGATCTCAGCGCAATATTCGGGCGTTTCTTTGATCCCCTTTTTTGCAAACAGACGCAGAAATTTTTCTTCCCACTTTTGAATCTCCTCAAAAGAAAAAGCATCGTCCAAAGACCATTGGCGATGACTGTGCCGCACTTTTTCAAATTTCGCCAGCGGCTCCCCGCCGATTCTTTGCGACGGCGAGTCGGAACTTTTGAGATCGGGATATTTTTCTTCCAATTGGCGAAGTTCCCGCATCAGAGAATCAAAAATCTCGTCCGACACTTCCGGCTTGTCCAAAACATGATATTCATAGCGAAAGCGGTCGATTTCCCGCCGCAATTTTTCAATCCTCAATTTTGCCTCTTTTTTGTCTTTCACCCCGTTAGAAATTACGTATTATGCGCCCTCATTAGAATACTTTTCCAGATTTCTAACGAGGCTAATACGCTCATTTTAGCAGAAATAAAGGCAGAAATAAAGAGAACGGGGGTTGAAGCCTGTTCTCTTAAAAAAATCTGTTTTTTGTCTTCACCGCCCTCGCCGGCGGCCTGATCGCAGTCGGAATTATCAAAATCACAAAAAGAGCAGAATGAACCTGCTCTTTTTCTATTTCCTAACATCGGATGTTGGGTTAGTCTAGGGAAGCTCTACAAACAGCAAACATAAGCCTCGCCAAAATTAAGTGGACTACCGAGTGCACAACTGCCTCCAGGCGGAAGAAAATTGTTATCGTAGGGACCAATTAGATCAGTGTAGCCTTTTCTACAGGATCCCCAATCGCCAGCGGATCCCTTGACTGTAAATCCAGTAACATGACAGGGACTGCCCGCAGACAGACCCGTGCCCAAAGCATAATCCACATAGCATCCTCCTCCCGTCGCCGCCACCGCCGCCTCAATAGCCCGCTGGGTGTCAGCAGCTCCTCCGGCAGCTTGAGTTCCGACGCTGCGAACAGCTTTGACCTGGTCAATGGTGAGGTTGGAAGTGATAACCTTTCCTTGATCATCCAGGAGATAGAGTTCGCAACCGAATCCATTGGGGCAGGCTACTTTTCCTCCGGAAAAGCTGGCACCGAAGATATCACTGATGTTTGGTCCCGTACCCGTCGCAATCTTGTTGAGTGCCCATTCCACTCCGGATTCGGAGTTGTAGAAGGCTCCGACTGAGGATTTGGTCTTTTGGCTCATTTTTGTTTCAAGCACTGTTACGCTGG
>JBAZUC010000052.1:0-5323 GCA_041661585.1 Parcubacteria group bacterium | reverse complement strand
TAATTTTATCAACCCAATAACAAAATCCGCCCAAGTTCTTTGAAAGAGCTCAGGCGGATAAATTTGCCGGGAATGCCCCGAAGGGCAAAAAGAAAGGACATCTTACTTTTTTGATCAAACACTTTTTTGGTGTTTTTTATTTCACCCAACTTATCTTATTTTGTTTTGAAAGAACATGGACATTTTTGTTTTTCTTTTACATCACATTTTATTAAAAATTAATGATTATTTAACCCTCCCATCAATTGTTCTGCGTTAATTGTTTTTGATCGCTATCCTCGATGCGAGAAACTGATGTGGAGATATCCCCAGATTTTTTTTCATCGCTTCCCTTCCCGAATTCAGCGCGAAAACGTTTTCCGGCGGAAATATGAGCGCTGCCAATTTTTCTGAAACATTGTTTTTATCATTTCCGCTGCCGGCATAATAGTTCGCCAGATTTATCTGCTTGAAATCTTTGTTCCCTGCTTGGTCTGAAACCCGCAATATGATCGATGATTTTCTTGAGTCGACGACGAACAATGCTTTGCTCCCCTCGGCGGCATACCTTGAATCCCCGTCAAGCTGAAACGTACAGCCCTTTTTGTTTGCGCTCGTCTCCAGAAAAAATTGCTGCGCATTGTTCCGATCGGCGAAAAGATGATACTCGATCTCCGGCTTTTTCTGATCAATGAAAAAACTTGTCTGCGACTCTTGAGAATCTCTACTGCGGCTCTTGACCAGCAAATTGTGCTTTCCTTCAGAAAAATTTTTGTTCAGAAAAAACCATCCATTCGCATCGACCTTTGCTGAATAAAGAAAATCATCATTATCAAAAACATTGACTTCACTTCCCGACTGAGCTCGTCCGGCTATTTTCACCTCATTGCCCGACAACCGCTCGCCCTCTTGCGGACTAGTGATCACAGGCTCTTGAAAACTCATCGCGGCATTTTTCGGTTCGGCGGACGAAAGCACCGGAAAAACATTTTCAGCGGAATCTTTCTCTTTCGCGCTTGAAACATCCGTCTGTGGATTTTTGGCAGCTGCAGTTTTCTTGTCTCCCGACCCAAACATCACGACGGCAAGAATCGTTTCGTCTCCGTTGATGCTTCCAGTCTTCACTGCCACTCCGATATCTTTATATTTTTCATTCAATATGTTCGCCCGGTGAGTGGGACTTTTCATCCAAGCGTCCTCCATTTTTTCAGCTGATTGGAAATCCATTGCCAAGTTTTCACCGGCATAGCTATAGTCATAGCTTTCTCCATCGATCCATTTCCAAGGTGTTACGCCTCCGGGCGAGGTATGAGAAAAATAGTTTTTTGCGATCATATCGTCCGCTTTGGCCTCCGCCGCACGCGATAGTTTTTCATTCAAGCTGAGATTGCTCTCGCTAGCTCCTGCCCTTGAAGCATTGGTAAGCTCGATCACTTTGCTTATAGTGATATCCGAAGCGTTTGTTGTTCCCGCTGCAGAAAATATATACAAACTTGCCGAAGTTATTGCCAAAACAAAAATCAGCGAAAATATTTTCGTTTTTGTTTTTGAGCTCACCCTATTCAGCTGATTCACCCACTGCTTTTCTGGGCTCATCCTTGAAATCAAAGCTCACCCCGCTATATTAAGTATGGAATTAGAAAAATAATTTTTGGAGAAAAACAAAAAGCGATTTACACCCATGCAAATCACCCTGCGCAAAATCCCCTTCTCTTTTGGATCTTACTTTGTATATTATATAACTATTTTTGCATAAAGTCAAATATTCAAGTAACTGTTTTTTCGAAAAGACTTGACAAATTTATTTCATTATTTTTTTGAATCCGTCCGCATAGGACAACACTCGATCCCCGTACCAAGAATAGTTTTCCCAATTGCCTCCCGCCAGATACATTCCCGCCGCTTTTGCCCAAGCCGCGCGATTCCCTGACGTCACTCCCTCCACCGCCGAAAGTTTGATTCCCATCGCCACAAGGGAATCTTTGAGATCCCACGGGTTTGCCGGAATCTCTCCGGTAATCTTTTCCACTCTGCTTTTGTATCCCATCCAAGTGCTCGGCATGAATTGCGCCGGCCCCATCGCTCCTCCCCATCCCCCGCATCCATCTTTCGCGTTGCTATTGTAGCAAGCTCTCCGCGATACCGGAACATTGCCCGGATCGATCCCTAGTTCGCCGCAAATTTTTCTGAACGTGTCCCATTGGACGGGATTCATATCCGTTTTGTACTTTCCTCCTCCGACATTCGTTCCCAGCCCTGATTCAATGCGAAGCATTCCGAGCAAAAATTCCGGCGCCACCTTTGTCAGTCCCGAAGCATAGCGCGCCGCGCTGACGGCCTGGTCGATGTTGATCGGCTCGCCGAGCGCCTGCAAAGCATTCAGCTCCTCTTGCAATTTGTCCATCCGGGTTGAAAGCGTCTGCTTTTCATTTTTTGTTTGGCTTAAGAGAGAATTTTTTGTCGATTTCTGCTGATCCAAAACGCTTTGCTGATCATTTTGCATCGCTTTGAGATTCATTTGTTCTTCTTTGCGTCCGATCAAATCCTCTTTTTCTTTTTCGAGCCCCTCGCGCAGATACACAAACTGATCGTATATTTCCCTCGTTCTTTCTTCATACGATTCAAGGCTGTCCGCTTGAAAAAAATAGTCCGAGAAGGTTTCACTGCCAAGCGTCATTTCAATTGATGTCGCGCTGCCTTGCTCATAGAGCTCCTGCATAAAGCGGGCAAGCATTTCTTTTTTTGCATCCACTTCCTTTTGCATTGATTCGATCCCTTCCTGCTTGTCGGCAATATCAAGATTGAGGCTTTGGATCACCAATTCTGTTTCTTGGATCTGCAGTTCCATTTTCGCAATATCTTTTTCGAGGTCAGTTATATCCCCCTGCAAAGTTTCTTCCTGCTGGCCTTTGTTGTATATTTCTTTTTGATATCCTTGAATCTGATTTCGCAGAGTGTTTATTTTGGTTTTCAGCTCCTGCTGCTGGGCGTCACTGGGCGCTGCTGAAACAAAATTAGATATCAAAAAGAATATTGCTGCCGCCAATATAAAATAATTATTTAATTTTAGCCTATTGTTTTTCATTTTATTTTATTATATCTCATTCTCCACAAAAAAACACCCGGCGCTTTGGGGCGTCGAGTGCTTTGAAACATTTTATATTATTTCTTTTCTTTTTTATCTTCTTTTTTCTCTGCTGGCTTGGACGTTTCTTCCTTGCCCGCCGAAGAGGCGGGTTCGCCTTCAGCTGTTTCTTCTTCTTTCACGACTCCTTCCACTTTCGTCACGTCTTCTTTCACTTCGGCTTCAAGGCCGGCAAGCTCTTCTTCTGAACGCGGAGGCGAGACCATTGCCACAACCGTTTCGGCATCAGCAAGCACTTCAACTTTTTCAGAAACCGGAAGATCTTTCACATAGATATAATCATCAAATGTCTTGATAGGCGTGATATCAACTTCAATTTCCGGTGGCAGATCGCCCGGCAAACATTTCACATCGATCGCATCCATATTTTTCACCAAAATTCCTCCCAGCTCCTTGACCGCCGCCGATTCTCCCTTGAAAACCAATTCCACTTCCGCTTCGATTTCCTCATCCATTCGCACTTGATAGAAATCAACATGGCGCGGAACGCCACTCAAAACATCTTTTTGGACTTCTTTGATCAAAACATTGCGTTCATCCTTTCCGTCGAGAGCCAATTTGAAAACCGTACTCTCGCCCGTTTCCTCATGGAGCTTGCTGAATTTTTTCCGATCGAGCCACAGCATCACATTTTCAATTTGTCTGCCATAAAGAATACCGGGAATCGCATCCTTCAGCGCTTCTTTTTCCGGTGTCTTCGTTCTGATTTTCGCGTCAAGCGTGATATTTTTTGTCATCTGTATGTATTATCTATTACCAATGAAAACTAGCAAAAAATAAGTTTTTCGTCAACCCATACCGAATCCCTGCCTGCTTCGGCGATAGATACTCTCTGCGATCCCAAGCATTGCAAATGTTATCAAAAGAGAACTTCCTCCATAACTCAAGAGCGGAAGAGGCAGTCCCGCGACCGGCACTATTCCGATATTCATACCGATATTTACGACTATTTGGATAAATATGATGATTGCAATCGCGCTCGCCAGCAATTTTCCAAAATTGTCCCGGCTGTCTCGGGATATGGCAAAAAGCCTTGTCAAGATGACAACAAGCAGAACAAGGACGAAAACAGTGCCCGCAAATCCAAGCTCCTCGGCAACAACGGCAAAAATGAAATCTGTGTGTTTTTCGGGCAAAAAATTGAGCTGGCTTTGCGAACCATGCCCAAGCCCTTTTCCCCACATGCCTCCGGATCCCACCGCCACCGTCGATTGAAGCACGTTGTATCCGGCACCCAGAGGATCATTGGCAGGACTCAAAAAAACCGTTACTCTCTCTTTTTGATAATCTTTGAGAAAAAATTGCCAGCTCAATGCGGCTATCAAAATTCCGGCCAAAACAAGCGCGGCCAAATAACTTTTTTTCGCTCCGCTGATGAGGAGCACCCCCGCCCAGGCTCCGATGACCACCAAGGCGGAGCCTAGATCCGGCTGGGCAAGGATCAGGAGAATCGAAAGAAGAACCGGAGCACCCGAAATAAAGATATGCTTCATTTCGTGAATGGTCCTCGCGTTCAGAGAAAAATATCTGGCGAGAGTGATCGCAACCACCAGTTTGAAAAATTCAACCGGCTGAAAATTGAAATATCCGAGGCTGATCCATCCCGAAGTTCCGCGAATAATCTTTCCAAAAACAAGAACCGCCAAAAGAAGAAAAATCCCCGTCAAAAACAAAACCGGCGACAAACCCCGAAGAACACGATAATCAAGAAAAGAAAAAATAAAAAAAACAACAATCCCAAGAATGGAAAAGATTGCCTGCCGAATAAAATTGTTTCCTTCGCCTGGAGTGAGTCCGCTGCCGGTGTAGCTGATCGGAAAAAGAGTTGCTAAACTCAAACCGACAAGAAGCAACGTGGCAGTCAGAAGCAGCCAATCCAGCCTCAAGATATTTTTGACCATCCTATTTTATTGCTTATTGAATTCGTAGCTTCCGTACTGGCCCGGCACGCCGTGCTGCTTCATGTAGTTGTCGCTTTCAAAGACATTCACTTCCGATTCAATTTCTATCTTAGCTGAAATAGGATCAATTTGAAACGTACTGCTCCAATTGAAATTGATCTCCCTTTCCTCATTCATTCTGACATCATTGAACCCAGTCTGGTTGATCGCGACCGGATCACCGTTACTGTTTCTTATCACAGATTTTTCCGTGATCTGGCGAAAATCATATCCACTTTGATTTCTCATTTTCGCTTGA
>JBAZUC010000051.1:0-5407 GCA_041661585.1 Parcubacteria group bacterium | reverse complement strand
GTTAGACATTTTGTCTTTCAATTTTTTCTGAAATGCCAAGCGGGAAGCATTATAATTTAGAATGTCTAACGGGATGCAGGAGGATTTCCAAAAAAATTTCATATTGCTTTCGAAAGTTGCCAAGGAAAAAAAGTACGCCCAGGAGTATATGGGGCTTTTGGCGCGCCGTGGCGATATCGGCTCGATTCGCATCGGAAAACGTTAGTATACGACTTGGGCATGGTTCGAAGAATTTTTAGAAAATTCGCAAAAGCAGAAGAAAGAAGTTGAGAGTGAGGTGCAAATGACAGCTCCCGCCGTCGTTGAAACTTTGGCGGGCAAGCCGGTGAAGGTTGAGGCGGAGAAAATTATTTTTTCTGCAGTTGAAAAAGAGAAAATTAAGATAAACGTCCCCTTTGTTTTTCCGGAAAAAGAAAAAATTTATGCCGCCCAGCCGGTGATGCATATGCCGCGCGAAGAAAAAATTTCTGAGCAGCCCGCAAAAATAACAGTGGCGGTGAAAACAAAGAGATTTGAAATGCCGGTTCGGAGAAATATTCCGAGGGATATCAGGGAGATAAAAATACAACCTAGAATATCTCAAGTCAGAAATTTTCATCAAGAAAGAAATAGCCGATTCCTTCCGCAGCTGGAAACAAAATTCAAAAATGTTTTCGTCGAGAAAAAAAATGAAAATCCTCTGCCGTACAAAGAGATCAAGTTTCGGAGAAGCAAAGACGTATTTTCACCCGCGTTCGGAGTGGGCGAAGAAACGCATTCAATCTTTTTTCCAAAATTTGTATTTGCGACCGGTTTTGCTATAATAATCTTCCTCGTCGTGGCTTCCGGATATTTCGTTTTTTCTGATGGAATATTCAAAAAGGGAATGGTGGCTGGAGCGAGCAGCGAAAGAAACGGAGTATTTTCCAGCATTAGCTCTGGAGGGGAATATTTCCTTTCGAATGCAGGCGATAAGATAAAAGAATCATTATCCGTCTCGAGAGTGGCGGTTGAAGCGGCGAAAGAAAGGGGAAATCAAGAGAATTAGGGATATTTTAGAAATAATTTTTTAAGAACAAATTTATGGCAATGTGGGTAATATTGGGAATAGTGATTTTGGCTGTTCTTTGGGCAGTTGGAATTTACAACGGGCTGATCCGCCTCAAAAACAGGGTTGATGAAGCGTGGTCGGATATCGATGTTCAGCTTAAAAGGCGGTATGATCTCATTCCGAATCTGGTGAATACGGTGAAGGGGTATGCCTCTCACGAAAAAGAAGTTTTCGAAAAGGTGACAGAGGCGAGAACGAAAGCGATGGGCGCGCAATCGGCCGGCGACAAAGCACAGGCGGAGAACGCACTTTCGCAGACCCTCAAAAGTTTGTTTGCGGTGGCGGAAGCCTATCCCGATCTCAAGGCCAACCAAAACTTTTTGGAACTTCAGCGTGAACTGACGGATACGGAAGACAAAGTCCAGGCCTCTCGCCGGTTCTATAACGGCAATGTTCGTGACTTCAACACAAAAATACAAGTCTTTCCAAACAATGTCTTTGCCGGTATGCTGGGATTTTCCGCCCGCGAGTTTTTTGAAGCAGAGGGCGGCGAAAAGGAGCCGGTAAAAGTCGAATTCTAAGTTTCTTGCACGTAAAAAAGAATTTCTTTTAGACTAGTAATAATAACTAGAATATTTTGCTATATGGCGACGCTCTATGATCAAGCTGACAGAAATACCCGTCTCACCTGGATATACATTCTCGGTTTTTTGGTTTTTGTCATCGGAATTGGGTATGTCTTCGCGGGGGCGATGAATAATTATGCGATTTTGGTGATCGCAGTACTTTTCAGTGTGCTGATGAGTTTTGCGTCGTATTGGTGGAGTGACAAAATCGTGCTTGCGATGAGCGGGGCAAAAGAAGTGACGCACCAAAATGCGAAAGAAATTTTCCATATCGTTGAAAATCTTTGCATCACAGCTGGACTTCCCGTTCCAAAAATTTATGTCATTCAGGATCCATCTCCCAACGCGTTTGCGACGGGACGCGATCCGGAGCACGCGGTTGTGTGCCTCACAACTGGGATCATCGAAAAACTCAACAAGTCCGAGCTTGAAGGTGTGATCGCGCACGAACTGTCTCATGTCGGCAATCGGGATATTTTGCTCTCGACAGCTATTGTCGTCCTGGTCGGATTTGTGGCGCTTTTGGCTGGATTTTTTCGCAATTGGAGTTTTTTTGGAGGCCGGGACAATGACCGGGATAGCGGGCAGTTGGGTCTCATATTATTTATCGCGGCAATTATACTTTCCATTTTGGCACCGATTGCGGCGATGCTCATTCAGCTGGCCATTTCCCGCAAGCGTGAATATCTTGCCGACGCGGACGGCGCGCTGCTGACGAGAAACCCGGAAGGCCTCGCGAAAGCGCTCGAAAAAATTTCCGCCGACCCGACGTCAATGAAAAGCGCCAATCAAGCGACGGCGCATCTCTTCATCGCCAATCCTTTCAAAGGCAAAAAAGTTTCGAATCTCTTTCAAACTCATCCGCCGATTGCAGAGCGAGTGAAGCGTTTGCGGGGAATGGATATTTAATTTTTCCAAAGCCAGGCTTTGGAATTTTTTTATGCAATTCAAAATTCCCAAAAACACGGAGAAATATGAGTGGACGCAGCACGCCGCGCTCAAAATGAAACAGTACGGCCTCACCGCCCAGCGGATTTTGCGCGTGGTGAAAAATCCGCAGAGAGTGGAAGAGGGAATCGTGAAAAATACCATCGCGGTGATGCAGCCGACATCGATGAGCACGAAAGACGGGAAAAGAACCTGGACGCGGGAAATTTGGGCGATGTATCAGATTAAGCGTAAGACAAATAGCGAAAAGGCAAAAGCAATGGCGTCACAAAAAATACGGCTGATCAGCGCGTGGCGATATCCGGGCGTGAGTCCCAAAAGAGACCCGATCCCGGAGGAAATCTTGCGAGAATTGGAGATGTGATGCCAGTTTGTGTTATTTGAAAAAATTAGATATTATAAAGCCAGTAGAAAAACATATAAAAATCTTTAAAACAGAAAGCGAGGTGAAAATATGGAAGAACAAAATCAAACACAACAAACACCACAAGGTGGACAATCAGACGCAGAGAAGAATAAGGCGATGGGAATCGTGGGATATATCATTCCAATCCTTTTCTTCATTCCGCTCGTATCTGACGCAAAAAACAGCCCGTTCGCAAAATTCCACGCCAATCAGCAGCTGATGCTTCTTATCGCTGCCGTGGTTGTGAACGTCGTTGGAGGGATCATCCCTTTCATCGGCTGGTTCATCATCCTTCCGCTCGGCTCGATCTTCCTGATCGTAGTTGCGATCATGGGAATCATCAACGCCGCGAAAGGCGAGATGAAAGAATTGCCGCTCATCGGCGGTTTCAAGTTGATCAGCTAAAAGTATTATCGCGCGATAGTATTTTGAAGACAGGCAAACCATTTTGGTTTGTCTGTTTTTTGGTGTATAATAAATTCATGAATCCCGTTAGAAATTATGTTAGCTAAACAATTTAGCGGGATTATGTAAAATTATAAATTTCTAACGGGATGAAAAGAACCAAAATAATTTGCACAATCGGTCCGGCGTCGGAAAATGAAAAAATACTTTCCGAAATGATCAAAAAGGGGATGAATGTTGCCCGGCTCAATTTTTCGCATGGGAGTTTTTCCTCGCACAAGAAGATAATCAAGTCTGTCAGGAAAATCAGCGAGAAACTGAATATTCCGGTTGGCATAATGGCCGATCTGCAGGGGCCGAGGATCAGAGTGAGTAATGTTGATGAACTGTCTGTTTCGAAAAATGAGATCATTGAAGTGAGAGAAGAGCTGATTCCTGTGAAAATCAGTTCTCTGAAAAGGATTATAAATAAATTGAAAATAACAACCGCCGCAGACAAGGAAAAGACTCTCAAATTGGATCTCGCGGGAGTTGTGAGGATGGTGAATCCGGGCTCGAACATACTCATTGAAGATGGACTCATCAAATTGAAAGTGCTGGAAAGAAAAAAGGATAGACTTGTGTGCAAGGTAGCAAATAGTGGAACGATAAAGCCAAGAAAGGGTGTAAATATTCCCGGCATATCTGCCAAATTGGGAGCAATCACCGCGCGCGACAAAGAGGTTCTCGATTTTGCCCTCAAACAGAATGTCGATTTTGTGGCAATGTCTTTTGTGCGGACGGCCGGAGAAATTGAATATCTCAAGAGATTGATAAAAAGCAGGACAAAAAGAAAAAATAATGTCGCCCAAGTGATCGCCAAGATCGAAAGAAAAGAAGCGATCAAAAATTTCGACAAAATCCTTGAGGCGACGGACGCAGTGATGGTCGCGAGGGGTGATCTTGGGATTGAAATGCCGCAAGCTGACATTCCGATCCTTCAAAAAGAAATTTGTGCCAAATGCCTGCGGGCCGGAAAACCAGTGATCGTTGCAACGCAGATGCTCGACTCGATGATCCGCAATCCGCGTCCCACTCGAGCGGAAGTGACAGATGTTTCCAACGCGGTCATTGATCACGCGGACGCCCTGATGCTTTCGGGAGAAAGCGCAAGTGGAAAATATCCGGTCGAAGCCGTGCACACGATGACTCAGATCATCCGAAGAACGGAAAAATCTCCCTTTGACGATTTGGGACATGGATTCTTGGGAGATCAAAAGGGTTCAGTTTCAGCGGCGATCGCGCAGTCGGCGCACGAGCTCCTGAAAGACAGCGGAGCCAAAGCGATTGTCGTGGCAAGCATCTCCGGATTCACAGCCCGGATGGTTACCCGCCATCGGCCGGAGCAAAAAATATTTGTGATGACCAACAATGAAAAAACCCACAATCAACTCTCTCTTGTTTGGGGAGTGCACAGTTTTGTCCTGCCGGATTGCAAAGATCTCAATGAGCTCATCGACAAATCGATCGAAGTTATAAGAAAAAATAAATTGTTGAAACGCAAAGACAAAGTTGTGATCGTCGCCGGCCGTCCGCATGTCAAAAAAGAGCATATGAGCTTGGTCAAAGTTGAGGAGGTATAAACACTAATGCGACGAATAACAGCACCAACACAACGAAAAATTATTGGTTTTATTCGTGTTGTTATTCATTAAATTTGTGTTTGCTAAAAAAAATAAAACAAAAATTATGGCACAAAAGTACATTCTCTGGTTCAAAGAAACTGGGATCAAGGACATCGAACTTGTCGGCGGGAAGAATGCGTCGCTTGGGGAAATGTTTCGCAATCTTCGCAAACGTGGCATCCGGGTGCCGGACGGATTTTCGGTGACGGCGGAAGCTTTTCGCTATTTTCTGAGCCAAAATCAGCTCGACGGGGAAATAAAAAATATTTTGAAAGGGCTTGATACGGGGAATATGCGCAATTTGGCCCAGCGGGGATATCAAGTTCGG
>JBAZUC010000050.1:957-5516 GCA_041661585.1 Parcubacteria group bacterium | reverse complement strand
CAAATATCCAAAAAAACACACGACGATAAAAAGCGGCCATAATTTGAAAAATTATATTGGATTTATCAGCTTTATAGTAGAATATCTTTCTTTGTTTGTACACCCATGCATCCCCCTTTATACCAAAAAACCGGCGGTTGCCGATTTTCTGGTTAATATTATTCAAAAGGAACGATCTTTATTTCAAATTTTATTTCAGTCCGGGAACTCTCTGCGAGTATTGCTGCAAATTTTGGAGTTGTTTTTCACTGAGTCCTTTGGACTTTTCAATCGCCTTGGCAATTGTATCTTTGCTGAATTCCCTTGTATCGCCCACTTTCAGGCGGCCATTCTTGACTTGCCGACGGAGAAAGTCTTCAATATAAATCTTTTGTTCCGCCGAAAGACTCGAATCCGCATTTTTTTCCAGGTAGTTCGCCAAAGCTCTGCGTGCGAGATTTGTGCTTCCGTCTCCCTTCGCGGCAGTTTCCACGAAAGAAGCCTCTGTTTCCTGACTCGTTTGAGGCGCTGCAACTTGATTTTTTTCAGCCGGTTGCGCTTTCACGTCTTCCGAAACTTGAGTTTGATCGGTTGCGTTTTCCGTTTTGGCGCTTTCATTGTCTCCGCCGATCACGCTGATTTTTCCTTCAGCGTCTTGCTCGGTGGAAGCAACTTTGCCTGGGGCATTCGGAGCTTGCGCTCTTTTCGAATACGTATATATCCCAGCGGCAATGACGACAACAATGACAACACTCACGATCATTCGCATGTTCTCTGTGAACCATGCCTTCATGTTTTCCCTCCCATCTTCTGAAGTCTCTTCTTGATCTTCAGGAGTAACGGGATCTTTTTCCACTAAATACACCTTCCTTTCTAGTTAAGTTATTAATGTTCTTTAAACTATAATATCAATTGTTTTGGCTATGTCAAATTTTCTATCGTTTTGAGAAATACTAGCGCTTCGAGAATTGCGGGGCTCGGCGGGCTTTTTTGAGTCCGGCTTTTTTCCTTTCCACGATCCGGGCATCACGAGTGAGATACCCAAGATCTCGCAAAGGTTTTTTGAACGCCTCATCAATCAGCACTAAAGCCCTGGCAATACCCAATCTGGAAGCCTCAGCTTGCCCTCTCATGCCCCCGCCTCTCACTGCAATGGTTATTCTTGATATTTTCACGGCAACAGCCTTGAGAGGCGCAGAAACGATATCCTGAAGCTCGGCCAGAGGAAAATATTCTTTGTAATTTTTCTTGTTGATCAAAAATTCCTGATTTGTTTCATTCGCTGAAGCAAGAAACAGTTTTGCCCCCGCAATGGAAAGTTTTCGCCGGCCTATGCCCCGAAAATACTTTTCGGCCGATTTGGTCTTTTCCGGCGCTTTCTTTTCTTCTTTTTTCACGGATTTTTTGACAGGCATAAGATAAGATATCTAGTTATTTTGTTTATCAACAGTTGACGCGGGAAGAACCTTCTCGATCTGGCCGTTTGCCACGCCGTGGTTCTCGTCTTTGCAAATAAGCATTTTTTTCATCAAACGGTCTCTCAATTTGTTTTTGGGCAGCATTCCATAAACGGAGTTCCAAATAGCTTGGCGGGAATCTCTCTCGATGACATCCTTGAGCTTTCGGGAAGTTATGCCCCCGGGATAGCCGGAATAGGTGTGGTACGTTTTTTCGTCCTTTTTGCGGCCGCTCACTCTCAACTTGTCCGAGTTTATCACGATGATCCCGACAGCGCCCTCGACATTCGGCGCAAAATCCGGCTTATCTTTTCCTTGCAAAACAAAAGCGATCTTGGCCGCCATGCGCCCCAGAATGAAGTCCTCGCAATCGAAGAGATAATACTTTTCTACTGATGTTGGTTTCTTGTTCATGCTTTTTCTTTATCGGGTTCTTTATCAGTTTTTTTGCCTTCGTCAATAATTTCAAGGATAGCCATTGACGCGCTGTCCGAAAGACGCCGTCCTTTTTTGATGACTCTCAAGTAACCGCTTTCCTTCGGTGCCGCGATCAAAGCGATGCCGCGAAGGGTTTTCAAATCAATGTTTCGAGGAAGTTTTGATTTCAAATACCGCAAAGATTCAGGTTTTTTTGTTCGGCCGATTATTTTTTCCGCGATCATCTTCAGCTCTTTCGCTTTGGCCAGCGTAGTTGTGATTCTTTTTTTCAAAAGCAAATCGCCAAGCATGATCTTGAGCATAGCTTCCCTTTGATCTTTCTCCCGGCTGAATTTTCGACCGCTTTTTTTGTGCTTCATGAGTTTATTGAGCCTTCAATGTCAGGCCGAAATTACCAATCGCTTTTTTGATCTCTTTGATCCCTTTTCCGCCCATTCCCTCAAGTTCCATCATTTGCTCTTCGCTAAGGGCGATCAGATCAGAAACTGTTTTCAATCTTCCTTTTTCAAGCACGTTCATAGTTCTTGTTGAGAGAGAAAGAGCTTCAATACCCGTATTCAATGATTCTTCTTTGGCGACTTCTCTTTTCTCTTCGGTGGCTTCGTCCGCTTTTTTCTTGTCTTCCTTATCTGTCCCGACTTCCGGCTGAACTTCTTCTTTTTGTTCGATTTCAAAATCTTTGATATTTTCAAATTGTTCGACGATGAGCTTGACCGCCTTTTCGTAGGCTTCTTTGGGATCGATCGAACCGTCCGTTTCGATTTCGAGAGTGATCTTGTCAAAATCGGTTCTTTTTCCGACACGGGTATTTTCAACGGAATAGTTCACTCTTCGAACAGGTGTGAACACAGCATCAATCGCAATAAGGCCGATTTCTTTCGTTTCTCTGATTTGCTGCTCCACCGGAACATAGCCAAGTCCGTTTTGAACTTCGATTTCCATCTCTACCTCGCCTTTTTTGTCCGTGATGGTGGCGATCAGCGCGTCTTTGTTGATCACTTCCACGTCGGATGGGCACTGTATATCACCGGCGGTTATCTTTTTCAGCCCCTTTTCTTTGAGGGTCAGCTTCACCGGCTCGTCTTTGTGAGAATGAAATCTTATTTTTTTGAGATTGAGAATCATTTGAATCGCGTCTTCCAGCACACCAGGAATGGTCGAATATTCATGCGAAATACCCTTGACTTTCACTGAAGTCGCCGCCGTGCCCGGAAGCGAAGAAAGAAGCACCCGGCGAAGAGTATTGCCCAAAGTCGTGCCATATCCGGGATAGCATCCGTCAATTTCGATCTTTCCGATGTTTTCTTCGATTTGAGTATATTTAGGATGAGAAGACAGCGTTATTTTTTGCATTTTTTTAAATTAAAAATTTATTTAGCGCGAATAAAATTCGATTACCATTTGAACGTCTATGCCGCTGCCCAGATCGGATACGGTCGGCTTTCCCTTTATTTCCAAAATCACATCTTTTGGATCAATATCGATCCAATTTGGCTGTCCGGTTCCCTTTTTTTCTTTTATAATAGGCAAAATTTTCTTGAAATATTCGTTGCCTTGCTTGTTTTCGCGGATATTTATCTTGTCGCCGATTTTCAGTTCAAGAGAAGGGATATTCACATTCTTTCCATTTATCGCAAAAGAGCCGTGCCTGGCCAATTGACGGGCCTGGCGCCGGCTGGAAGCAAGACCCGAGCGGTATATCACGTTATCAAAACGCATTTCGAGCTTCTGCATGAGAAGATCGCCAACAGTGCCTTGCTTGTTTTGCACTTCCTGAAAATATTTTCGAAGCTGCCGTTCCATAACGGCATAAATTCTTTTTATACGCTGCTTCATCGCAAGCTGCTGACCGTATTCGCTCTTGTTGCCTCTCCGCCCTTTGGTCGTCGTATGCATTCCAGGAGGCATTGGTTTGCGAATCATCGCGCATTTGGGCGTGCCGCAACGATCGCCCTTCAGGAAGAGTTTTTCACCGGCACGGCGGCACAATTTGCATTTGGCGGATATTTTGGTCATATGTTTATACTCTTCGCGGCTTTTTCGGCCGGCATCCGTTGTGCGGAACCGGCGTAATGTCCTTGATTATCTGTATGTCAAAATCATTGTTTACCAAAGCCCGTATTGACGCTTCGCGGCCGCTTCCGACTCCCTTGACGAAAACATCGATCTCCCTCAAGCCGTATTTGGAAACCTTTTCCGAAGCAGCGTTCACAATTTGAGTCGCGGCATACGGAGTGGCTTTTTTCGCTCCCTTGAAGCCCAAAGATCCGGCGCTTGACCAGGCAAGAACTTTTCCACTCATATCGGAAAAAGTGACCAGGGTGTTGTTGTATGTACACTGGATATGCGCTTGTCCTTTGAGAATTTGCCGGCGAATTTTCTTCTTTTTCTTCTTTACTTCAGCCGCCTTTTCCTCGTCTGTCGATTCGGTTTTTTTTTCAGCCGCAACTTCGCCTTTTTCTTCTTTTTTATCAACAATAATATTTTCTGATTTTTCGTCAGTCTTTTGCGATTTTTCCTCGACTTTTTTAATGTTGTCAGTCATATTTCTTAATCCTGGCTACGAAATACGAATCGGGTACTAATATACGAATTTGTATATTCGTATGAGATTAGTAATTCGTAGCCGATCTTAATTGCTACGTCTTCTCGGCGGCTTTTCTCCTGCCGCTTCCAGCTGTTTTT
>JBAZUC010000050.1:0-947 GCA_041661585.1 Parcubacteria group bacterium | reverse complement strand
CTGATTCCCGTCTGCAAAGACGGGAGAAGGATCTCGTGAATTGCAGGAATTATCGACGGGATCCTTCGCTTCCGACAAGATGTCGGAAACTCAGGATGACACAGAAATTATGTCTTTTCTGCCGCTTTGCGTCTTCCGCTTCCGGCTGTTTTTCTCACATTTCCGCGGACAGTTCGGGTGTTTGTGCGCGTTCTTTGGCCGCGAACAGTGAGTCCCTTTGTATGACGAATACCTCGATAGCAACCAATGTCTTTGAGTCGCCGGATATTCATCTGCTTTTGATGCTTGAGTTCTCCTTCGATCGTGAAATTCTTTTCGATATAATCCTTGAGCTTGTTCACGTCCGCTTCGGCAAGATCCTTGGTTCGTATATCTTCGCTCAATTTCAAAGACTCCAGCGTTTCTTTGCTTCTTGAAAGCCCCACGCCATAGATATAGGTGAGAGCGATTACTATTCTTTTGTCATCGGGTATATTTACCCCGGCAATTCTGGCCATATTTTATCCTTGTCTTTGCTTATGTTTCGGGTTTGTACAGATCACAAAAAGCTTTCCTTTTCGCCGGACAATTTTGCACTTGATACAAATTTTTTTGACTGATGCTCGTACTTTCATAGTCGTTTTACTATACGTCCTTTTGTAAGGTCATAAGGACTCATTTCGACGGTTACTTTGTCTCCCGGCAGAAGGCGGATATAATTCACTCTCATCCGGCCGGAAATATGCGCCAAAATTTCGTGCCCATTCTCAAGTTCCACCTTGAATGTGGTGCTTGGGAGGGTTTCCTTTACCACTCCGTCCAACTTGATTATTTCCTTGTCATTTGACATAAATAAAAACAAAGGCCTTTGCCCCATTAGAAGATCGTATCTTCACTGTCTGCGGATCAATCCAAGGGCTTGAATATCTTTCTTTTGAGCTGTTTTTAACTCTTGAGTTATTATAAAC
>JBAZUC010000049.1:1735-5888 GCA_041661585.1 Parcubacteria group bacterium | reverse complement strand
GTACTGCTCCAATTGAAATTGATCTCTCTTTCCTCGTTCATTCTGACATCATTGAACCCAGTCTGGTTGATCGCGACCGGATCACCGTTACTGTTTCTTATCACAGATTTTTCCGTGATCTGGCGAAAATCATATCCACTTTGATTTCTCATTTTCGCTTGAAGTTTCGCAAAACCAATCTCTCCCCCACCCGCCAGGCTGAACTCTTTTGAATATATCGCGATATCCGGTTCTTCATACTCCAAAAATTTGCTCCATTCAAATGAGCTGATCTCAAAATCAAGGCTTTCTGGGATTGTCTCGGGAGACAAATTGAAAGCAAGCACATATTTTGTCTGTCCGGGCAAAATGAAATTCGTGCCAATGCTCTTGGCGACAATTTTTCCCGACCCGTCAAGAAAATTGAAAGAATAATCGAATTTCGCCGCTCCAAGCCGTGAGTTTGGATTTGTGATCCGCACCAGCGCATCATATTTGCCTGCTTCGCCAGGAACAATCGCTTTCTCAATCACTTTGAGATTCTCCGCATTTGGCATTTCTTGGCAAGCAGCGCACGGCCCACCGCAATCAGTTCCCGTTTCTTTTTGGTTTTGGATCTTGTCCGTGCAAGTCGGCGCGGTCCGGGAAAGATAATAAAATCCGGTTCCGATCAGGCCAAATATCACCAGATAAACAAAGATTATCACTAGTCGCTTCTTTGTACGCTGAGAAGAAGTCATATTTTGCAAATAATGCTTATGACTATATATTAGAATATTTCTTCGGAATTGTCATCTTTGGTCTGTTGCAAAATTTGATTTTTAGCCGATTTGATTGTACTATTCAAGAGTAAAACTTAATAATATTTTATGCAAAAACAACCCAAAATTGAAATTCTCCGCCATTCTCTCTCCCACGTTCTGGCCGCGGCGGTCTTTGAAATGTTCCCTGATGCGCAATTTGGCATCGGGCCGAACATTGAAAACGGGTTCTACTATGACTTTGATCTGCCCCGCACTCTCATTCCCGAAGATCTTGCCATTCTTGAAGAAAAAATGCGGCTTATTATTAGCAAAAATTTCAAATTTGAAAAAGGAAATGTTTCGATTGATGACGCCGTGAAGAAATTCAAAAAGCTGAAACAGCCCTACAAAATCGAATTGATCAAAGACATAAAAAAGGGAAATCCGAAATCAAAAACTGTTTCGGCATATAAAACAGGAAATTTTATTGATCTTTGCGCAGGCCCACACATTGACTCGACTGGAGAAATCAGTCCGAAGGCTTTCAAACTCACCAAGATATCCGGAGCCTATTGGAAAGGCGATGAAAGAAACAAGATGTTGCAGAGAATATACGGCGTGGCCTTCGCGACCGACAAAGAGCTCCGACAATATCTCGCGATGATGGCCGAAGCGGAAAAAAGAGACCATCGAAAGATTGGTAGAGACTTGAAACTATTCATGATTTCAGATGAAGTGGGAAAAGGATTACCCCTTTGGCTTCCGAATGGAGCATACATCCGCAAGAAACTTGAAGACTATATGTATGAACTCGAAAAACAAAACGGTTATGACTTTGTGTATACGCCTGTTTTGGCACATGAAAATCTTTATAAAAAATCCGGACACTTAGCGCACTACAAAGATGATATGTACAATCCTATTGATATTGAGGGAGAAAAATACTATCTGAAGCCGATGAACTGTCCACATCACCACATTATGTTTCGCAATGAGTTGAGAAGCTATCGCGATTTGCCGGTCCGCTATTCTGACTTTAGCCCTCTGCATCGCTTTGAAAGATCAGGCGTTTTGACCGGACTCATCCGAGCACGTTGTTTTTCCCAAAATGACTCTCATATTTATTGTTCGCAAAATCAGATCGAAAATGAGCTCATGCAGGTTCTCAATCTGTTCAAAAAAGTTTATAAGGACTTTGGAATAAAAGGATATTGGTTTCGTCTCTCTTTGCCCGATTTCAAGAATACTGAAAAGTATGGCGACATCAAAAACCGAAAGCTTTGGGAAAAATCAACTGAATTTGCCCGTACGGCACTCAAAAAATCCAAAGAGAAATTTATCGAATCAGAAGGTGAAGCGGCTTTTTATGGACCGAAAATTGATGTTCAAATAAAGAATGTGCATGGGAAAGAGGACTCCATTGCAACGATACAAGTCGACTTCTATATGCCGGAACGATTTGAATTGGAGTTTATAAATGAAAAAGGCAAGCAAGAAAGGCCGGTCATAATACACAAAGCTATAATGGGATCGTTCGACAGATTTTTCGCGTTCTTGGTTGAACAGACCGCCGGACACTTTCCACTTTGGCTCTCCCCCGTTCAAGTTGAGGTCATTCCTGTTTCGGAAAAGTTTGAAAAATACGCGCAAGATATTTTCAAAAAACTAAAAGAAAACAACATCCGCGTTGTGATGAATGAGGCCAGCGAGTCTCTTGGAAAACGAATCCGCACCGCCCAGAACCAAAAAGTGAACTATATGCTCATTGTCGGCGAGAAAGAAATGAAAGCCAAATCCGTGGCTGTGCGCGACCGGGAAAAAGGCGACCTCGGAGCGATGAGGATTGAAAAGTTTTTGGAGAAGGTTGCAAAAGAAATCGAAGACAAGAAATGATGACCTATTTTATCAAAGTTTTCGGCTGTCAAATGAACCAGTCCGACGCCGAAAGAATCGCTACATATTTGGCAAAATATAAAATTAAAAAGGCCTCGTCAATTGATGAGGCCAATTTAATCGTTTTTGTCACCTGCGGCGTCCGTCAATCAGCCGAAGACAGGGTTTATGGGCAGATCAATAATATCAAGAAAAAATCGCCTGAAAAGATAATCGTCCTCACCGGCTGCCTGGCTCACCGCAAGGATGTGCAGCGAAGACTCAAGGGGAAAATCGATTTGTTCTGCGAAATAAAAAGTTTTCCAAATGAAATCAAAAAAATACTAAATAAAAAATATCAGATACTAGATACAAAAAACAAGCCACTCAATGATTATCTCGGCATATCTCCAAGATATTCAAATCTGTACACGGCATATGTACCGATAATGACCGGCTGCAACAACTTCTGCGCCTATTGCGTCGTCCCCTATGCCCGCGGACGCGAATATTCCCGCCCTGCCGAAGATATTTTGAAAGAAGTGAAAGGCTTGGTAAAAAAGGAATGCAAAGAAATCATACTTTTGGGACAGAATGTGAACAGTTATAAATCCGGCTCAGCAGATTTTCCCAAACTGTTGAAATCAATCAAAAAGATACCCGGAAAATTTTGGATCATCTTCCTCACTTCCCATCCCAAAGATATGTCGGACGAGCTCATTGAAACGCTCGCCAAGTCGAAAAAAATCTGCGAATATATTTCCTTGCCCGCCCAATCAGGAGACAATGAAATTCTTCGCAAAATGAACCGCAAATACACAATCGAACATTATAAAAATTTGATCGAAAAAATACGCACCGCCTACAAAAAATATCAACCAAGTATTTTGCCGTCCATCTCAACCGACATCATCGTCGGCTTTCCGAGAGAAACGAAAAAGCAATTTGAAAATTCAGCGAAACTCCTTCGCGAAATGAAATTCGATATGGCCTATATCGCTCAATACTCTCCCCGCCCCGAAACAGCCGCTTGGCGCTTGAAAGACAATATTTCGAGAAAAGAAAAAGAGAGACGCGAAAAAGTTCTGACGGAAATTCTTTCCAAAACCACACTCGCGAACAACAAAAAGTATGTCGGAAAAGCGATTGAAGTTTTGGTTGACGCCGACAGCAAAGGCCACACCCGCACCCAGAAGAAAGTCATTTTTCACTCCAACAAAAAAATTCCGGTGGGGAGTTTCGCAAAAGTGAAAATCACCAAAGCCAAATCGTTTGGATTGGAAGGAAAAATAGTATGAACAAAATCCTCGTCATTCTCGGACCGACTTCTTCGGGAAAGTCCGATATTGCCATCAAACTGGCTAAGAAGTTCAAAGGCGAAATCCTAAGCGCTGACAGCCGGCAGATTTTTCGTGGGATGAATGTTGGTACAGGCAAGATAGAAGGCAGCTACAATACAAAAAATAAAGTCTTTATTTCCCACAACATCCCCCACTACATGATCGACATCGTCAGCCCTCGCACGGATTTCAACGTCGCCAAATTCAAGGGTCTTACTG
>JBAZUC010000049.1:0-1725 GCA_041661585.1 Parcubacteria group bacterium | reverse complement strand
GCAGCGCGGCAAGCTCCCTATCATCTGCGGCGGGACGGGGTTTTGGATCAAAGCCGTTGTCGACGATGTGAATTTTCCACAGGTGAAACCGGATTGGGAACTTCGCGAAAAACTCGAAAAATATTCGGCTGATAAATTATTCGCTATGCTCAAGAAACTGGATCCGGCGCGCGCGAAAAATATTGATCAAAAAAATAAAGTCCGCCTTATCCGCGCAGTTGAAATCTGCAAAGCGATAAAAAAAGTTCCGCAAATACCAAATACAAAATGCCAAATACAAAATGCCAAATACCATTTCCTTCAAATCGGACTGAAATTGCCAAGAGAAAAATTATACTCAAACATCGAAAAACGCGTCCTCGCCCGCTTCAATCAGGGGATGATTGAAGAAATAAAGAAATTACACAAGCAAGGGCTGTCCTGGAAAAAAATTCAATCCTTTGGCCTCGCCTATTTCTGGATCCCGCTATTTCTGCAAAACAAAATTTCAAAAGAAGAGCTTGTTGAAAAGGTTGCCCAAGCCGAAAAAAATTATGCCAAGCGGCAAATGACCTGGTTCCGGCGCGACAAAAGGATCAAGTGGCTCGAAAATTACAAAGAAATAGAAAAATCAACACGATCTTTTCTGAAGAAATCAAACAATGATAGCCAATAAAATAATTGGGCCAGGAAAGTTTCCTGGCCCATAGGCGACACATTAAGATGTCTCTTGCGATGGGTCGTATTTTATACAACCATAACTTTGGCTCTTTGTGCACCCCGGACCATAGGCAGAACAGCTCTCCCTAAGATCACATTTAGAAGTATCAAGCTTCGCCGATGGTCCCAGGATACTTTCCGGAGGAGCAGGTTTTATTTTGTTTTCTTTTTTCATGGATTCCCCTCACGCTGTTATTCAGCTTGCTTACGCTGTTGGACTGCAGCATCTACATATCCTTCCAGCTTTTTTTTGGATGTTATCCGGATCTATTGTCTCATTGGTCCACCCGTTTTCTCTCTCAATTTTGAGACATTTTACGCAATAAGAAATTATCTTGCTTTCTATTTTATCCATATATCTCCCCCCCCTTTTTTTGTAAAAGAGCAAAAAAAATCCCCACCTTTCGGAGGGGTTCCGCTAGAAAACAGTTATAAATTTTGGACCGTTTTTTTGCATACTGGAAGAATGATATACTTTCCCAAAAAATCTGTCAACTTTCACAAAATATACCATATAAGCCTAAAAACACAGGGACGTTTTCCGTCCCTGTTCATTTCTTTTGCATTTTCGGCTTGCGTCCATGCAAAAGAACACGGTTTAGAAATATAATTTTCATATACCTTCTTCCAATTTCTTCCAATACTCCACATGTCTCTGGAATACAAGTGCGCCCTGGGATATCACCTTTGCATTTAACCAGGCAACAAGATTTCTCGACCATGCTTTCCCTCCTTGAAAAGAGCTATGTTAGATATTTTTTGAGCAAATCCGCCGCTGTTTGCGGATTCACCCGCCCCTTTGTCTCCTTCATTACTTGCCCCACAAGAAATTGCAGAGCATTTTCTTTGCCAGCCCTATAAGCTTCAGCTGGTTCGGAATTATCAGAAATTATCTTATTCACCAAATCTTCAATTTCATTTTCGTCGTCCATTTGCGCCAAATTTTTTTCGGCGATTATATGTTCCGGATCGGCGCCCGTTTCGATCATTTCGAAAAGTACGGTTTGCGCGGCGCTTGAGTTTATC
>JBAZUC010000048.1:0-5950 GCA_041661585.1 Parcubacteria group bacterium | reverse complement strand
CGGACCGTTCCGGAGGAGGCTGAATCCCCTGTCAGCATTTTCGATTTGGTCAGAACTGAAACCGAGGTCGACCAAAACCGCGTCCACGGTTTTGAGCCCCAGCCCCCCAATGATTTCTTTTATGTTCGCATAATTGTCAGTTGCTCCGCACCAGTTCCCAACGATCTTGCCTTCGCGATTCCCTAGTTTCTCAAAGTGAGAGAAAGCTTGATCGTCATTTTTTTTATTAATATTAACCGGCGCGGAGGCAGCCGACCGCCCGATCGCACTTTCGTGCGCACGGGTAAAAATCAATTCTTTTTTTGCAATAAAAATTCCTCGCTGCAGACTTTTCTTGAAATTTTCAACCGCCCGCGAATCCCAATCAATCGAGATCAACTTTCCGCCCGGCAATATTTTTTTGAGTATCTCTTGCGAATGTCCTCCCGCCCCGAGCGTCCCATCCACCACTGTCATTCCCGGCTTCAAATTCAGATTTTCGATGACTTCTTCCGGTAAAACAGATTTGTGTATCATTTTTAATATATTCCGAGCTTACCAAGTTGTTCCGCGATATCATCCGTATTCTTTTCAGCAGCCTTCTTGTATTCGCTCCACTTGCCGCTGTCCCAAATCTCGAGCCGATTGTACAGTCCCGCCACAACCACTTCTTTTTTGAGACCGGCATACTCCTTGAGATAATCAGGAACCAGAACCCGGCCCAGCTTGTCGATATCCACATCGACCGCTCCCGCCAGCATGAGTCTCACAAAACTTCTCACTCCCCCATCGGCAAACTTCCAAGTTTCGAAGAAAGCTCTTCCCAAGTTTTCAGCGGATACACAAAAAGACATTTATCAAGTCCGCGCGTAACAACCGCTTTCCCGCTGAAATCCGCACGAAACTTCGCCGGAATAGCCACGCGCTTTTTGGGATCTATATTATGCGAGTATTCTCCAATAAACATGAATATTTCTAAATACTTATCCCCTTTTCGTCCGACTTATCCCCACTTCTATCCACTTTGCAACACCTTAGGTATATTCTAATCCACTACAAAACATCCGTCAACACTTTGCTGAATACAAAAAAATAGCTTATACAAGCTATCGTCCGCCCCACTTGGGCACAAGTTATCCACTTTTTTCTCTAATCTATTCCAAAATCAAAACTTCTTCTCCGCTGGGTTTGATTTTTTCTTTCACCTTGATGGTCAAAGCCAGGATTGCTCCCACGAAAAGAAAAACTGAAGCCACCATGAAGACTGTTCCATAGGCCGCGACTTGGGCTTTGAGAATGATGAGTCCCGTGAATTGTCCCATGTTCAAATTATTTTTGATATTCACAAAACTATTCCGGGCAACATTCAAAACATTTGAGTTCGTGGCGTTGTTGAGAATGGTCGCGAAAATCGCGATACCGAAAGCTCCGGCAATATTTCGGACCAGCGCCAAAACGGAAGAAGCGATGCCAATTTCATTGTCGGGAACGATCGAAGCAATGATATTCGTGCGCTGCGCCATTCCAAAACCAATCCCGAAGGCCATGATCGAAAGCGGAATGATGATGCTCAATGGACCGGAACGCGGATCCAAATATGAAAAAAGAAAAAGTCCGATCGCGGCGACAAACGTGCTGGCCGCGATGACATAGCGGGGCTGAATTTTTCCCGTCAGGCTTCCCCCGAGAGGCGCCGCCAAGACGATCATGAAAGCCATTGGCATAAACAAAAATCCGGTCTGCGTGGCGTCATAGCCCAAAAACATTTGGGCAAAAATGGGAATGAGAAATACTCCTCCGATCATTCCCATGAATACAATGAAATTGTTGGCCAGCGTGTTCACGAAAGCTCCAACCTTGAAAAATTTCAAATCAACGATTGGCTCGGGATGATTTTTCTCGATCCGGATGAATATATATCCGAAAATGAGAGTGGCTGCATAAGAAAAAAGACTGTTGGAAGAAAGCCAACCCCATTCCAAGCCCTTGTCGAGAACCAAAACCAGCGCCGAGAGAGCCAATCCCAACATGATCGCTCCCCACCAATCGAACTTGACCGTCTTTTTTTCCGAAACGGATTCTTTGATGAAGGCCAACGCCATGAAAAGGCCAATGACACCCACAGGCAAATTGATCAAAAAAACGCTGCGCCAGCCGAAATTGTCAATGAGCGGTCCGCCGATCAGCGGTCCGAAAACAGACGCCGCCGCGAAAGACGCCGACCATACGCCAAGAGCCTGAGCTCTTTCTTTTCCTTCTCTGAATGTGACGGCAATGATCGCCATCGCCGTCGGATAATCCGCCGATACTGCGATCGCTTGAACAACCCGAAAGACTATCATCGAACTGAAATTCCAAGCGAGACCCGCCAAGACCGAACCGAAAATGAATATGCCAAAGCCCAGGATATAAATTTTCTTTCTCCCGATCGTGTCGCCCAGTTTTCCCCAAATAGGGACGAAAATCGCGTTGGCCAGGATATAGGCGGTGGCGATCCAACCGGCGGATGAAACCGTGATGTTGAATTCGCCGATTATTTTCGGCAGAGCCAAATTGACGATCGTCTGATCAAGCCGCCCGAGAAATGTTCCCACGATGACCGTCAGCATGATCAGCCAGCGGACATTGTCAGGATTATTTTTTATTCCTTTCAGCTTTTTGAGCATATTGGCTAGTCCTTATATATCCAAGTCTTGGCCGACATGCCGTTTTTGAGTTCCGGATAATCGAGTGCGCTGAAACGGATTTTCACATTGAACTCTTGCTGCTCGCGGGCGCTGGAAATGTTGAACACCACATCGCCGCTTCTGGCCGTGGGACTGATCTCGTCAACGACCCCAGAATATTCTTTTGACCCGAAAGCGTCCACCGTGAAAACGGCTTTCTGGCCGATTTTGATTTCGCTCAAGCCTTTGTTCTCTTCCACCTTCGCAACAACCCGAAGATCCGCGGGATCGATCATGCTCGCAACCGCTTCTCCGGGAGAAAAATTTTTTCCGATGTCATTTTTGACGGAGAGAACAATTCCTCCGTTTTTCGTTTTCACGATATCATTTCCGATTTGGGCGATGGATTCATTGGCCCCGACATTGTCGCCGGCTTTCACAAACAACTTCTGCAAAGTTCCCCCGATGCGCGAAGAAAGATCCGTTGCCGAAGCTTCAATGGCTGATTTCTCGACATATATCCTGTTTTTCGACAAGGAAAGATAGACAAAAGCCACCGCCCCGGCCACCAAAAAAGCGATGATAGTAAGGAGCATCAGCCTATTCCTGCCGGAACCGTTTTTATCTGCTTGTTTTTCGTTATTATTATTTTCCATATAAATGTACTGAAGGCTTATTTATTTAGCTCAAAAACATTGTCCCCGAAAGAAAGGCCCGATGCCACTTCCGCCATATTGTCAGCTCCATATATGCCGGTCTGGATCTCTTTCTTTTCCCTCAAGCCGTTTTTCGATATATACACGAATTTCTTTCCTCCCTCCTCAAAGATGGCATCCCGAGGAACAAGCAAAACGTCATTTTTTTTCTCCGCCGCGACAGACACGCTGGCACCCACTCCCGAACGCAAGTCCAAAACATTTTCCCGGAAATTGAGTGTCACTTTGTAGTTCGAAACATTGTTGATCAAGTCTTCCGTCGGATCGATTGAATTTATTTCGGCGTCAAAAACGCGTCCTGATCCGTCATCCAAGGTAACTTGAGCGGAGTCGCCGACGTGGATATTGCGAACATCGATTTCAGAAGCATAAGCTTCGATTTTGAACGAATCCCGGCTGGAAAGAGTGATGATCGCAATATTGGACTGCGCCACTTCCCCTTCTTCGACGTCTTGTTTGGAAACAATTCCGTCAAAAGGGGCGGTGATAACGGTTTTGTCGATTTGCGCCCGGGCATTTTCAATATTGGAAAAAGCGGCCGCGACTTTTTCTTCCTGGGAAACAACTTGCGCTTCACTGGCTTCAATTTGTCTTTTTTGCGCTTTTTTGTCCGCCGAATTGGCCGTGGAAGTTTTTTTGAGTGAATCAAGTTTGGCTTTTTCTTTTTTGTAGAGTTTTTGATATTGATCCACATCAGCCTGGGAGCTTCTGGCCAGAGCCACGGATTGGTTGTATTGCGCTTTGAGATCAGCTGCGTTCGCGTAGGCCAAAACCGTTCCGGATTTCACAAAATCTCCAACTTTTTGGGTCAGTTTCGTGATCTTTCCCCCTCTTTCGAATCCCAATTCGGCGTCGTTTTGAGGCGCAATTTTTCCATCCAAGTTAAGCGCTTGCTCGATATTTCCCTTTTTGACTTGAAAAGTCGAATAATCGGGACGCTTGGACATATTTTGATAGAGAAAACTGGCCACGATCCCCCCAATCACCAAAATGGCAATCAGGCTCGCGCTAAAGATGTTTTTGTTCATTTCGGGTTCATCATTAATCGTTAGTCTTTGAAATTTTTTCCAATATCCTAAGCAAGGATTTTTTTTCGGAATGCGTCAAATTATTTATGCGCTTTTTGGCTTTTTCCATTCTTTTCTTCAAAAAATTCGCAAGAGAGCGCTTCCCTTTCGCCGTCAAGGTTATTGTGGTCGTTCGCCTGTCCTCCTTGTCTTCGGACCTGGCTACCAGTTTCGCTTTCACCAGATCGTCCGTGAGGGATGTCGCCGAGGGCGGCGCAATGAAGAGATGTCCGGCCAGATCTTTCATCAGCACTTCTTTTCCTTCTCCAATATACCACAAGGCTTCAATCTGAAGTATGGAAAGATTTCCCGCTCCTTTGCTATCCTTGCAACATTGCTTTTTGATCGCGCGTCCCATATTAAACATCAAGGATATGATCTTTTCAGTGGTTGATTTTTTTTTCATATCTTTGTTCTATTGTCTAATTATTAGATATCCTAACTAATATCAAATTAGCATTGCCGATATTTTTTGTCAAGACGCTGGTTCCTCCCCGGGTCGTTTTTCCCTTTTCCCGCCTCAAAAAGACCAAACTTATCCACAATATCCCCAAAATTTGCCCTGTTGCGCGGTTTTGAAAGAGATTATATAATAAAAGCGTAAAACAAAAAGAAATATAAAAAGCGGCTGTTTTGGAATAGGGGGACTTTTGACTTGACTGCTGTCCAACACATACCAAGTCAGCTGCAATAAAATAAATGCCAAAAAAGAAAACCAACGAAAAAGACAAAGATCAAGAACTCCAAAAGATCGCCGCAATTCGCGAAATGATCACCAGCGCCGAACGGACAATCGCGTCCGCGCGGGCGATGCTTGCCCAGATCGAGGGCCCATCGGGAAAAACCTCCCGCCGCGCAATCGCTCCGGTTTCAGACGAGGAAGGAGAGATTGTCGAAGGAGTTTTTGACGGACAAGTCATGATTGGAACCGACGGAAAACAGTATCCCGTTCCGGCCAACTATGCTTCCAAATCGAAGCTGGTCGAGGGCGATATGCTGAAACTCACAATAACTCCGGACGGTTCTTTTGTATATAAGCAAATCGGACCGGTTGAGCGAAAGCGCGTGATCGGCATCGTCAGCCAAGATGACCTTGGAAATTTCGTCGTCATTGCCGAAGGGAAAGTCTACCGCGTTCTTCTTGCCTCTGTCACCTATTTCAAGGCCGAGATGAGCGACGAGGTGACGATCGTGGTGCCGGCCGGCAGCGAAACGGTCTGGGCAGCCATTGAAAATCTTGTGAAAAAGGGTTCGGGTGGAGAATTCTCTTTGGAAAGTCTTGAAAACGAAGACCAGCCCGAACCTGCCCGCAATGCTTCGCATAGCGATGCAGGCGGGAAAAAAGCTGCTCAGAAAATGGAGGACAATCTCGGCAAAGACGGTCGTTTGGAAGTCAATCTTGTGGACGAATGGACGCCGGATGTGGGAAAATTGCATGATGAATTGAGCAAATCAGCGATATAATTATCTTAATTTTGTCATCCCGGGCTTGACCCGGGATCCAGTTGAAAATCATAAATCA
>JBAZUC010000047.1:0-6185 GCA_041661585.1 Parcubacteria group bacterium | reverse complement strand
AAGCGAAGAAAGGGACGATAAAAAGGAGCTGTTCAAAATTTTGGAGTTGGCGACGAAGTGGTATGAGAAAAATCTTTGGGAAGGGAAAGGAAAAGAAAAAATTTTGGGATATCTGCGCCGTCGGGGTTTGAGTGATCGAAGCATCAAAAATTTCCGCTTGGGCTATGCGCCCGATGGCTGGCGGAATATTTTGGAATTTTTGTCGAAGAAAAATTATAGAACAGATGAAATAGCCAAAACGGGTCTTCTGGTTGAAAAGGAACAAGGAAAAGAATATTATGACCGCTTCAGGGATCGCATAATGTTTCCCATTCAAGATATTCTCGGCCGGGTGGTTGGCTACAGCGCCCGTGTTGCTCCCGGCGGGGATGAAAAAAACGCAAAATATGTGAATACTCCCCAGACGGCGCTCTATGACAAGGGCAAAATCCTGTACGGCCTCAACTTGGCAAAAGTTGAGATAAAAAAAAGAAACGAGGCGGTTTTGGTGGAGGGAAACACGGATGTGATCGCTTCGCATCAGGCGGGATTTGTTCAGACGATTGCTGTTTCGGGAACGGCGCTCACTACAGAGCAAGTGAAGATCATCAAGCGCTACGCGGAAAACATCAAGATGGGATTTGACATGGACGCGGCCGGACAGTCGGCCGCCCGCCGGAGCATCAAAATTTGCCTTGAGAATGATTTGAACGTCAAGATAATTTCTCTCTCGTCCGGGAAAGACGCGGCGGAATGTCTCAAAGAAAATCCCGAAGCCTGGAAAAAGGCGGTTGAAAACGCGAGCGGCGTCATGGAATACTATTTTCAGGAATCGTTTTCGCGATATGATCCCAAAAATCCGACGGACAAGAAAAAAATAGCCCAGGAACTTCTGAACGTGATCAATGATATTTCCAGCCCGATCGAGCAGGCACATTGGGTCAAAATTCTCGCGGGAAGAATTGAAACAGATGAAAAGATCTTGCTTGGTGTCCTGAAGAAAACAAAATCAAAAGAAATGCAGCCCGCTGTCCGCGAGGAAGAAAACGAAAAAGAAAATCAAGGGAAGAGTCTTGAAAAAAACATACTGGGGATCATTCTGGCCTTTCCGAATGAATGCATGAGCGAACTTGGAAAGATCCATGTGGGGGACTTCCAAAATGAGAAAGAAAGAGCTATACTTGAAGCAATAAAGAAAGACAAAGAAAACCTCAGCCTTGAGAAAGTGAAGGCTCTTTTTTCTGATTATGAAACGGGAAAATTTCTGGCAGAGGCGGTTTTTGAGGCGGAGGAGGGATTTGGCCAAGAATTGAATGGTAAACAAATCGATCCGGCTGGGGAGCTTGAAAGATATATAAGACGCCTCAAAGAAAAAAGGCTCAAAGAAAAAATTTCTCAAATTACGCGGGACATTCGATCGGCTGAAGCAAGCTCCGATAAATCCGGGGCGAAATTGCTCATGGAAAAATTTCAAAAATTGATGGAGGAGATGAGGGCAGAATAGTTTGCCAATAAAAATCGTTAATTATTTTTCGAAAAAGTAAGATATATTTTCATCAATTATGCCAAAAAAGAAGCTAACCAAGAAAAAAAGTCTGAAAAAGACGACTAAGAAAAAAGCTGTTAAAAAGCCGAAGAAGCGGGTTGTGAAAAAGGTTGCGCGAAAAAAACCTGTGAAAAAAAAGGTTCTGAAAAAGCCGAAAAAAGTTGCAGGGAAAAAAGTCGCCAAGAAAAAGTCCATCTCGATTGGAAAAAAGCAAACACCAGTTTCCGGGAAGAAAAAAGCGGCAGAGGAAAGAGAAAAGGATCGGATCGATGAGCTGGTGGCGATTGGAAAGCAAAGAGGTTTTGTGACGGAAGACGAAATTCTTCATGTTATTCCGGAAGTGGAAAAAGATCTTTCGGGACTTGAAAGACTTTATGAAAAATTGGAACTGACCGGCGTGAAGATCGTGAGTTCGGATGAAGTGATCAAGACAGAAATCGAAAAGGAAGCTGAGAAAAGAGAGAAAAAGCCGGACGCGATGGATATTCCGCTTGACCTTGATGATGTTTCTTCGGACTCAGTTCAGATGTATCTTCGCGAGATCGGCCGGGTGCCTCTTCTCAAGGGAGAAGAAGAGGTGAGTTTGGCTAAGAGGATTGAGAAAGAAGATTTGATGGCGAAGCAGAAACTCACCGAAGCGAACTTGCGGTTGGTGGTTTCGATTGCCAAGAAATATGTTGGACGAAGCGCGAATTTGTCGCTTCTTGATCTCATTCAAGAGGGAAATATTGGTCTCTTCCGGGCGGTGGAGAAATTTGACTATCGAAAAGGATACAAGTTTTCAACCTATGCCACCTGGTGGATCCGCCAGGCAATCACGCGGGCGCTCGCGGACCAGTCCCGGACGATCCGCATTCCCGTGCATATGGTTGAGACGATCAACAAATATACCCAAGCGACCCGAAGATTGGTTCAGGACCTCGGACGCGATCCGCTTCCCGAAGAAGTGGCGGCCGAAATGGGAATTGAAGTGGAAAAAGTGCGCCACATCATGAAAATTTCGCAAGAAACTGTTTCCATCGAAACGCCGGTCGGGGACAGTGAAGATGACTCGATCCTTGGAGACTTCATTGAAGACACGGAAGCGGTGATGCCCCACCAGAACGCGGCGCGAAAACTTCTTACTGACCATGTTGTTGATATTTTGAAAGATCTCACTCCCCGCGAGCAGAAAATTTTAAAGATCCGTTTCGGGCTCGAAGACGGCGTCACTCACACTCTCGAAGAAGTCGGGCACGAGTTCGGCGTCACGCGCGAGCGCATCCGCCAAATCGAAGCCAAAGCCCTCGACAAGATTCGCGAAAGCGGAATGGTCGACAAGCTGAAGGATTATTAGATCGTTTATAACGCAAAATATATAGCAAAAGAAAAACGACCCTTGGGGGTCGTTTTTCTGTGGTACTATTTTTATGAATTTTTCTTCGAATTGATTTTATTGAAGTTTATCGCCACGTCGGAGATCCATTTCTGGACGTTGGCCGCTCCATGGCCGGCGCAAGATGATCCGCATTTCCAGCCAATGGCTTGAGCGGGAGTCTTGACGCCTTTGGCAACCATTTTTTCAACGGTCTTGCTCACACCCTTCACAGCATCTTCAGGCGAGCCAAAGCATGTATAGCCGCCCGCGGTGGTTTTGCCACCAGCTTTGAGTCCCCAGTAGTTGTAGCAGTCGCGCCCGCCCATTTTCGGAGAATAGACTCCGAATTTGCTTTCTTTCATCGCAATGCCGACGATGAAAGCGGCGACGGTGCGGTCTTTTTCGGAAATCGAATCGATCATCGCGGCCATCGGAGTATTTTTCACGATGCCGGCAATGTCGTTCTTAAGATCTTCGTTTTCGCTATTGCCGTCCTCATCTTTTTTCTCGGCTGCAATCACATTCAGCTGAACGGCCTTCTTCTGAAAACCTATGATATTCAATTTTGAATTGCTCTCGATCGGAAGGTTATTCGGGGCGCCGGACTCCTGTGCGAAAGCGATTTTTGAGGCAAACACAAAAAGCAAGAGAGTTATGGCGACCAAAACGGGCCAATAGAACTCTTGTTTCTCGGAGATATGGGTTTTTAGGTTCTTTTTTATTGAAAGTTGTATATTTCTCGTCTTCCCCCAGCTTTTTCGGGCTATTTTTTGATATTTCTCAAGCTGGTCGGTGAATTTTCGATATTTGCAAGCGATTTTTCGGTCGCATTGCAGGCAAGTGGTCTGCGATTGAGTTTTCGGGTAAATCCCTCCATAGATCACGGATTTACTCCAGTTACTCATTAGCATTTTTTGAAAATTTAGCTTGGGCTAAATTGACCTTATATAAGCCAAAAATAGCCTGCAGCCCGGTTTTAATAATCTTTCATATTCAACGGGGCAGGCAATAAAAAAAGGCGTATCACATATACCCCTTTGTCATTGCACAAGTGCTATCCTAGCAAATGCCAAGGATACTGTCAAGCTTGACAAAAATGGTAATTCGTATCAAAAAAACCCTGCTGCTCGCGAGCGGCAGGGTCTCAAAAGTTGCTAAAACATCTTTTATGAACTGTGTTTGGAATTCAACTTATAGAAGTTCACGCCCACGTCGGCGATCCATTTGCGGACGTTTTCCGCCCCGTGGCCGGCGCAGGTTGAGCCGCATTTCCAGCTGATCATTTCGGCGGGGTTTGAAATCCCTCCGGCGACAAGTTTGTTGATTTTTTTCCCGACAACTTGGATCGCGTGTTCCGGAGAAGTGAAGCAGGAATATCCGGAAGCGGTCGTGTTTTCCGGTCCGCGGTATCCCCAATAGTTGTGGCAATCGTTGCCGCTCGCGTCGTGCGGGGCATAGACTCCGAACTTGCTTTCTTTCATCGCAATGCCGACAATGAAGGCGGCGACGATGCGCGGCTGTTTGGCGATGAAAGGCGCCATATCCTCCATCGGCTTGCCTTTGATATAGGGCAGGATTTCCTGCGTGAAGTCCATATGCTTTTCGTCGTCTATTCTCGCGATGAGGTTCATGATGATCTCTTCGTCGGCAAGCTGAAGGGAGTTATTGTCGTCGGCGAGTTGAATATTCGAGTCGTCAATTTGGCTGTCTGTCGCGCCCAAAACAATCCCGCCTGAATTTTTCAGTCCTTCAAAGGCGGCTGACCGGCCGAGATTTTTCTGAAAGATATACGCGAAAGAAAAAGCGGCGAGAGAGATAATCAGGAGGCAGGCGGAAAATTTCAAATTGCCGATCATGAAAAGAGGGGAAGACAAACGGCTTTTCCAGTTGGAAATGCTTGAAGATTTTTCTTCTCTTGCTTTCGGAGCGATTCCGTCGAGGACAGCCAGTGGGCGGATATTGTATTTCACATGACAGCCCCGCTTGATTCGAAATTTGCTTTGCGATTTCAGAAGATGGGCTGGAACTCCCGACGCAAAATATTCCCGCCGTCCGTCGGCGTGGATGATCGTTGCTCCAAGAGAATTGTTTTGTATTTTGCGAAGGTATTCCCGGGCCTTCTCGCGGGAATGAAATGTGTATTTGTATTGAGGCCGGTTGCGAAAGTCAACGAAACAGAACATTAGGCGTTTTTGTTATAGGAGTTAGCTCATATTATTTTATATGGAAAGAGATTTTTGTGCAAATACAATTCTTCGCCGAATTTTCAATTTTCAATTTCTAATTTTCAAACAATTTTCAATGACTCAATGACCAAATTTTCAAACATTTTGCCATTAAACATTGAAGATCTGGAGCAGTACCTAAAAATCTATTTATATAATACCAACACCTTTTTTGCTCCCAAGTGGATATCCTGTGGATTCCAATCGTGTATATTTTTCATAATTACGTTTTTTGCATAAGTATAAGATTCACCTTTGCGCGTGCCGACGTCATTGGTGATGAAATTTTGCGCGTCGTATCCTTTGATGACCAGCATATGATAGACCGGACCCGGCGGGGTGAAATTGGGATTGCCAATATCGCGGCCGGCGAGCGGCGCAACCACGGGATTTCCGGCGGCAATTTCTTTTTCGATATCTTCAATCGTCGGACTTGCAATTATTTTCGAATTTATCTTTCCGGCGAAATATATGTCAATCACTTTTTTGATTTCCGATATCGTATTGCTTTCGTAATCTCCCAGTTCTTTCTCCTCGAGCTTTTTGAAATCCATCAACTTTTTTTCAAAAGCGTCTTTGGACGGTTTTTCGCCTAGCAGATATAGTCCGCCATTCAGCACCGAAGCCTCCTCGCACATTTCTTCGTGCACTTTGTCCCAGTTGGAAAACGGCGCCTGGGAATAGAAAGGCATCTGGAGAAGAAATTTTTCGGGAAGAGGTTCGGTCGGAGCTATGCCGGGTGTAGTGTCGGATGTGGGAGCGGGATCAGGACTTGTCGCAGTCGTATTTTCTGCTATAGCTGGAGTCTCGGAGCTTGTTTCACCAACTTGTTGCTGAGCAGAAACACTGTTTTGCGTTTGCGGAGCCGGCTGAACTGGTTTTTTCTTAAAAAAGAAAAATTCCGCCATTGAGATTATACCAGCAATGACCGCGATCCAAACCAATATCTTTATCGTTTTTTTCATAGGGAGTCGATCTAGTTTCATTAAATATTATACTATCCCAGTGGATGGAATATTGCCAGCTCTGTTCATCCGAACGGCTGCACAAATTTGACTGTCAACGAATTTGCGGAGTA
>JBAZUC010000046.1:0-6316 GCA_041661585.1 Parcubacteria group bacterium | reverse complement strand
GAGAAGTTCGCGCACTTCCGCTTCAACCAAATCAATCAGCTCCGGATCATCAACCATATCAACTTTGTTCAAAAATACAACGATAGCCGGCACACCCACTTGTTTCGCGAGAAGAATGTGCTCGCGGGTCTGTGGCATCGGTCCGTCCGTCGCGGCAACAACCAAAATCGCTCCGTCCATCTGGGCGGCGCCGGTGATCATATTTTTGATATAGTCGGCGTGTCCCGGGCAATCAACGTGGGCATAATGCCGTTTTTCCGATTCATATTCGCAATGAGTGGTCGCAATGGTGATCCCACGCTCTTTTTCTTCGGGAGCGTTGTCAATTTCGTCCACGCCCTTTTCTTTGGCCTGTCCGAGGAAACTCAAGACATGCAAAATAGCCGCGGTAAGAGTGGTCTTGCCATGGTCAACGTGTCCGATTGTACCGACGTTTACGTGCAGTTTGGATCGATCAAATGCTTCTGCTGCCATATTTTTTCAACTTTCCGAATCCGCCCAAATCACAACCTCGAATTTGTGCAAATTCGTTTTGTTTAGAATTTATTAAGTTATACTCTTTTTTTATTGCTGAAGGTATTGTACACTATCCTTTATTTTTTGGCAAGCCCTGCTCGCCACATATAGAAATTTAGCATAATGTTTTTGGAGTGTCAAGAGTTTGAAAAAAGCCGTAGGGCGAACCATGCGGCTTTTCGTCTTGAGAGGAGATACATGCTCTATAGCTTTCCCTCCCTTGTTATGTCCCATACGGTGGCTGGGATAAAGTCTTTAATTTCCGCGATCCGCGGTTCGACTTCTAGTTCGAAAGAGCCGTCGACCTCATAAATCTCGACCGCCCCAGTAACGTATCCCTGCATAAACATCAGTGTTTCGGGATCTGTCTTTTTCCATATTGGCCACCGGATATGGCATCCCTGGCCAGAATTTCGGCAGCATCATTGTTATTAAAGACAAATACTAGGCAATGGGGTCTATTGCCGCAATAGTAAGAAAGAGAAAGAAAATCGGGACTCTGTTCCTCTATCGCTTTACTAATCGAATCCAGGACAGTAATGTCCCGTGCATCGTAGATGGGGATCGTGATCAAAAGAACATTCTGCATATCAAAGGCCCTCCCGCCCTTTTTATTTGCAATATTATCCTCGCTTTTGAGGAATGTGTTAGTTTAGCACAATTCGCGTTCGGTGTCAAACGAAATTTTAGGGAGATAACAAAAAAGGCCTTTTGTAAGGCTTTTTTCATGTAACATAAATCATATAACATATAACTAAATTGTGTTACATGTTACAAGCTACATGTTTTGCGATTATATATACTCAATATCTTCAAGCTCTTCGATCTCATCAAGGGCGATGTCGTCTTCTTCCGCGGTTTGTTTTTCGCGCCAGAGGGAAATGTCGGAATTGATTTTTTCGATGAGCTCTTCTTCCGTCAGAGTTTGCACGGATTTGCGGTCAAGAACCGCGCTACGGTACTCGTCGAAATTCATGACGATGTATTTCGGCTGGCCGTCTTCGACGATGATATAGCGCCCGCCGGCCAAATCCATGATTTCTTGAAGCTCTTTAGAAAACATAGTTTTTATAATGTAACACGAAGCATGTAACATGTAACAAACGAAATGATAAACTTGTGTTTCGTGTTACATGCTATATGTTACATAAATTACTTCTTCTCCCCGCTTTTGATCTCTTCCGCGACATTTCTCGGCACTTCTTCGTAGTGGTCAAATTCCATCGAATAGTTCGCGCGTCCCTGGGACATTGAGCGAAGCGCCGTAGCATATCCAAACATCGATGCCAACGGAACAGTCGCCTTGATGACTTTCACCCGGGCGTTTCCCTCTCCTCGGTCTTCCATTTCTTGAATCTGCCCGCGTTTGGCATTGAGATCGCCGACAGCATCACCCATGAACTGCTCGGGCGTCGTCACTTCAACTTTCATGATCGGCTCAAGGATGATCGGCTTGGCCCGCTTCACGGCTTCCTGCACGGCCAAAGATCCGGCGATTTTGAACGCTGCCTCCGAAGAGTCGACATCATGAAATGATCCGTCATAGACGGTTACTTTGACATCCACAAGCGGGAAACCGGAAATGACACCGTTTTCCAAGGCTTCTTTGGCGCCTCTTTCAATTGGCGTGATATATTCTTGAGGAATCGCTCCTCCTTTTATTTCATTCACGAATTCAAAACCTCCGCCCGCTTCAAGCGGTTCAACACGCAGCCAGCAGTGACCATATTGACCGCGGCCGCCGGATTGGCGGATATATTTTCCTTCCGCTTCGGCCGACTGTTTGATCGTTTCGCGATAGGCCACTTGCGGACGTCCGATATTGGCTTCCACTTTGAATTCGCGCTTCATCCGATCAACAATGATGTCGAGATGCAATTCGCCCATTCCTTCGATGATGGTCTGACCGGATTCTTCATCTGTATGCACCCGGAAAGTCGGGTCTTCTTCGGCCAATTTTTTGAGCGCCAAGCCCATTTTTTCCTGATCGGCTTTTGTTTTCGGCTCAATCGCGATCGCAATGACCGGTTCCGGAAAAGTGATCGATTCAAGGACGACCGGACGCCCCGGTTCGCAAAGCGTGTCCCCGGTAGTCGTATATTTCATGCCGACAAGTGCTCCGATCCCGCCTGAATACAATTCTTCCACTTCTTCGCGGTGGTTGGCATGCATCTGAAGAATTCGCCCGATTCTTTCTTTTTCCCCTTTTGTGGAGTTCAAAACATATGATCCGGCTTTCACCATTCCTGAATATACCCGGAAAAAAGTGAGCTGACCGACAAACGGATCAGTCGCCACCTTGAAGGCCAACGCCGAAAAAGGCGCATTGTCGTCGGCTTTGATCTCAATATCTTCATTCGTTTTCGGATCCGTCCCTTTGGCGGGCGGAATATCGATCGGAGACGGCAGATAGTCAACAACCCCATCAAGAACCGGCTGAACGCCTTTGTTGCGAAGAGCCGTCCCGCAATACACCGGAAACAATTTCACATTTATAACGGCGTTTCGAAGGGCTTTTTTCAATTCTTCGGTTGAAATCTCTTCTCCGCCCAAAAATTTCTCTGTCAGAACGTCGTCCGTTTCGGAAATCTTTTCCACCATTTTTTCGCGATATTCTTTGGCCTGCTCAAGGAGATCCGCCGGAATTTCGTCTTCCTTCACAATTTCGCCCATATCTCCTTCGAAATATGCCGCTTTCATTTTCATGAGATCGACGATGCCTTTGAAATCCCCTCTCTGGCCGATCGGGATTTGCACCGCGACCGCGTTCGGATTGAGACGATTCCAGATCGTGCCCAAAGAAAAGAAAAAATCCGCGCCTTCTTTGTCGACTTTGTTGATGAAACAAAGCCGCGGCACGTTGTATTTGTCCGCTTGCCGCCAAACCGTTTCAGATTGAGGTTCAACTCCCTCTTTTCCGTCGAACACAATGACTCCGCCGTCCAAAACCCGAAGGCTTCTTTCGACTTCCACCGTGAAATCGACGTGTCCCGGAGTATCAATGATGTTCACCTGGCAGTCTTGCCAAAAACAAGTCGTCGCGGCCGAAGTGATCGTGATGCCGCGCTCTTTTTCCTGCTCCATCCAGTCCATTGTCGCCTCACCTTCGTGCACTTCGCCAATTTTGTGGGAAATTCCCGTATAAAACAAAATCCGCTCGGTAGTGGTGGTTTTCCCGGCGTCTATATGGGCAATGATGCCAATGTTTCTATATTTTTCGATAGGATACTTTCTCATGGCTACTAAATACTAATCGTATACTAATATACTAATTGTTAATATTAATAATTCTTCTGTATTTAACCCCTGTATTTGTAAAATGAATCAATAGACCTAACTTCAATCCCATAGCTTTTAAATAAGCGTAGAGCTGGTTGATGTCTTTTATTGAAAAATAATTTCTCTTTTTTATTTCAACAACTATCTTATTGAAAACCAGAAAATCAAAACAATATATCCCCAAATCTTTTTCTCCAAATTTTACTTTTGCCCTTAACTCCCTTTTGAATTCAACTTTCTTCTCTCTTAAAATTTCTTCTATTGCCTCTTGATAAAACTTTTCTTTATGTCCGTATCCCAATTTATTATAGACTTCAAAACATGCACCAATTATTTGATAGCATTCATCTTTATAAATTAACTCAATTTTATTTTTCACCTCCTTGAAAAAATTCGTATATTCGTACCTGATTCGTAATTCGTAGCCACTAGGCGAAGTGCGCAAACGCCTTGTTCGCGTCCGCCATTCGATGCACATCTTCCCGCTTTTTCATCGCTGCGCCCTGTTTTTGTGCGGCGTCAAGCAGCTCGTCGGCCAATTTTTCTGCCATTCTTTTGCCTTTTTTCGTCCTCACAGCGGAAATGATCCAGCGCATAGCAAGCGTCGCTCGCCGATCTCCCGCCACCTGAACGGGAACTTGGTAGTTCGCTCCTCCGATGCGCCGCGACTTGAGCTCAACCAAAGGTGAAACGTTTTTGATTGCTTGTTCGAAAACATTCAGTCCGCCTTTTTTGGTTCTTTCATGAATAACAGCAAAAGAATCCTGAACAATCCGTTCAGCTATGCTCCTTTTCCCTTCTTGCATCAGATGGCCGACAAATCTCCCGACAACCAGGCTGTTGTAATTCGGATCTATTTTCCAGTTTTTCTTATAAATTCTTTTTCTTCTAGGCATAGTTTTCTAATTCTGGCTACGAATTACTAATCTGGTACAAATATACTAATTTTAAACAAAAATATTCGTATATTGGTATCCGATTCGTATTTAGTAGCCTAATTTTTGGGCCTTTTGGCTCCATATTTCGATCGTCCTCTTCTTCTTTCCCCGACCCCGGCTGCGTCCAGCACGCCCCGTACGATATGATACCTGACTCCCGGCAAATCCGGCACCCGGCCGCCGCGGATCATCACAATCGAGTGTTCCTGCAAATTGTGCCCGATCCCGGGAATATATGCCGTCACTTCCATTCCGTTGGAAAGCCGGACTCTGGCGATCTTTCGCAGGGCCGAGTTTGGCTTCTTGGGAGTGGTTGTGGAAACTTTGACACAAACGCCGCGCTTGAACGGGCTGTTCGTGCCGACCGGACGATTTTTGAGCGTATTGAAAATCCTCTCCATTGCCGGAGATTTTGACTTCACTTTTTGGACCTTGCGGGGTCTTTTTTTGAGTTGGTTGATCGTTGGCATATAAAAAACTCAGCCAAAGGCTGATCCGCCTCTGGCGGAAAAACGAGCGCTAGTCAGCTAGCAAAAGTAATATTATATAATTCAGCAAATATTGTCAACTCCAATCACTGCAATCGAAACATTGCCTTTCAAATTTTGAAGCGCCAAGGCTATATCAAGCTACTTAACCGGCGGTTGAAAAGGATTTTCAACTTTCACTGCCGTGAACTCAGTGACGGAAGAAACCGGCTTGGCCGAATAGGCTTTTATGACGTCTCCGACTTTTATGGCATCCGGACTGCCCAAAAAAGATGTTTCGCTATCAATAAAGACTTTGTAGTTTTTGGTCATTTTGGGGACATTTTGAAGATCCGCCTCTTTTGGATCGCTGATCTTAATTTTTGATACATCCAGCTGCTGTGTCTCGACGACCACATATTTGTCACTGGCCTCTTTCACCTGGCCTACTATGTATTTCAACTCCTTAACCATTTCCGCAAAGGAAATATTTCCTCTTCCAATGACCAGAATTTCAGAAGCAGTCAAACTGTCGGCTTGATAGACCGATTCATTTGTCCTGACGATCACCTGATCCCCGACCGACAAATCCTGAAATTTCATTGAAGGATATTGAGTTTGACCGTTGACCGACACTTTGTAGGTTTTCTTGGTTTTCGGAAGAGCGTTTGTATCGCCGGCCAATTTTTCTTCCGGCACGCCTGACAGCTTGGAAAGATCCGCGACTTCAGCCTCAACCGTGAGAGAATTGTCGGTTTTGGCGGTTATTTTTCCCGTTATTTCTTTTGTGTTGCTTGTCAGTGTGCTTTGAACGGCCCTTACTGTGGACGGGCTATTCAGAGCCTTTTGTCCGCTTCCTGAACTTCCCCCGCTTATTCCAGCCAGATCACTTTTGAGATCCATAATAGTTTTTTGTTGATAGGCCATCCCGGCGGCGAATAGAACAACAACGACAACGGCTGCAATCAAAATATATTTTGTTTTGTTTTGCATATGTGAAAATTATTTGATTATTCAAATTATGCACCCGACAGCTACTTTCGTTGGAACGCAAGTCGAGGGTGTCGTTGAGCATGTACCCCAACCCCATACCTGATCCGCCGTGGAACAGTAATA
>JBAZUC010000045.1:0-6530 GCA_041661585.1 Parcubacteria group bacterium | reverse complement strand
GATCGGAAAATATATCAAAGAAAAGGATGCCGTTGATGAAATTTTCGAGAATCTCAAAGTGATCTCGGCGCAGAAACCGGTTTTTTCGAAATCAAAAAAATCAATTGCCGGTTTCAAGATTCGGCAAGGACAGGAAGTGGGAGTCATGATCACCCTTCGCGGAGAGCGAATGTGGCATTTTTTGGAACGGCTCATATCCGCAGCTCTTCCCCGCGTCCGTGATTTTCGAGGAATTGAGAAAAAGAATGTTGACGAAAAGGGGAATCTCAATATGGCGATCAAGGAACAAATTGTTTTTCCGGAAATTGTTCCCGAAACTGTGAAAACGATATTTGGATTTCAAGTGAATGTGACGACGAGTGCCAAAACGAGAGAAGAAGGGCTCGAATTGTTCAAACTGTTAGGATTTCCGATAAAACAAGAATCATAAAATATTATGGCCAAGACATCAACCGAAGCGAGAGCTCGAAAAAAACCGAAATTTTCCACCCGCATTGTGAGGCGCTGTTGGCGCTGCGGAAGAAAGCACGGTTATATGCGCGATTTTGAATTGTGCCGGATTTGTTTTCGCGAACTCGCAAGCACCGGACAAATTCCGGGAATCAAGAAGTCCAGTTGGTAAATTACAAATAACTAAAGACTGACCGCAGAAAAATATGTTGGATCCAATCAGTGATATGCTCACTCGAATAAGAAACGCAAATCTCGCCGGACACTCGGATGTCAGGGTTCCTTTTTCGCGTTTCAAGATGAAAATAGCCGAAATTCTTGCAAAAAACAATTTCGTCAAGAAAGTGGCGGAAGAAGAAATCGATGGGCGCAAATATATCAAGATCGAGTTGCGACATATGCAAAATGAAAAGGGCGGAAAAGCTTCTTTCATCCAGGGACTTCGCCGCGTGAGCCGCCAGGGACAAAGAATTTATGCCGGAAAGAAAGAATTGCCCGTCGTGAGAAGCGGCTTTGGTTTTTCAATAGTTTCGACCTCAAAGGGACTGATGACCGGGCAAGAAGCGAAAAAATCCGGAATTGGCGGAGAAATAATTTGTGAAATTTGGTAGTCTAATTATATGAGCAGAATTGGAAAAAAATCAGTTGAAATTCCGGATGGCGTTGAAGTCAAAATTTCCGGTCAGAATATTTCCGTCAAAGGTCCGAAAGGCACCCTCAATTTTGATTTTCATTATGATGTGGAAGTGAAAATGGAGGACAAAGAGATCAACGTGTCCGTGAAGAAAATAACAAAACAAACGAAAGCTCTTTGGGGTTTGACGCGGGTTTTGGTTTTCAACATGATCGAGGGAGTGACCAAAGGTTTTGAAAAGCAATTGGAGCTTCAGGGAGTCGGATTTCGAATGGCGGTGCAGGGGAAGAAGCTCAATATGGCTCTCGGTTTTTCCCATCCGGTTGAAGTGGAAATTCCGGAAGGCCTTGAGGCAAAGATCGAGAAAAATATTTTGACGATTTTCGGAATTGACAAACAGCAGGTCGGACAATTCGCGGCTTCGACGCGGGCTCTCAAAAAAGTTGAACCATACAAAGGAAAGGGTTTCCGCTATGTTGGAGAAATTGTCAGAAAGAAAGCCGGAAAGAAAGCGGCGGGAGCGGAGAAATAACAGTGAACAATATTTATGAATAAGAATATTTCAAGAAAAAAGAGAATCTGGAGAACGCGAGCAAAGATCCAAGGCGCAAAGGATATGCCGCGGCTTTGCGTGTTCAAAAGTTTGCGATGTATGTACGCGCAAGTCGTTGATGATGAAAACGGGAAAATTTTGGTATCCATTGACAGCCGAAAAATGAAAGGCGCGAAAAATACCATAGAAACTGCCGGAAAGATCGGAGAAGAGATCGCGAAATTGGCGATTGCGAAAAAGATAAGCAAAATTGTTTTTGACAAGAGGAGTTATAAATATCATGGAAAAGTAAAATCTCTCGCGGAAGGTGCGAGAAAAGGAGGACTAAAATTCTAATTTTATGGCTAGGAAAAAATTTTCAGGTAAAAGAGAAAAACCGGAATACGACCAAAAATTGCTTGATTTGGCCAGAGTTACCCGTGTTGTGAAAGGCGGACGCCGTTTTCGTTTCCGGGCGACTTTGGTGATCGGGAACAGGAACGGAAAAGTGGGCGTGGGAGTGGCGAAAGGAAACGATGTGAGCGAAGCGGTCCGCAAAGCCTTCAACTCGGCGAAGAAAAATTTGGTGATCGTCAAAAGATTCAACAGCACCATCGCTTGTCCGGTCGAAGCAAAAACCGGCAGTGCGGTCGTGATGCTTAAGCCCGCCAAAGCTGGACGTGGAATCGTTGCTGGCGGATCAGTGCGGTCAGTCGTGGAACTTGCCGGCATCCGGGATATTGTTTCCAAATCAATGGGATCGCCGAACAAATTGAGCGTCGCGAGAGCCACGCTTGCGGCGCTGGAAAAGGTGAAAGTCATAAGCAGCAGAGAAAAATAATATGCAAATTCACGATCTCAAAGTAAAAATCCAGAAGAAAAAACGGCGCATTGGCCGCGGTGGCAAGAAAGGCACCTATTCCGGCCGGGGGATGAATGGACAAAAATCCCGTTCGGGAGCAAACGTGAATCCGATCTTTGAAGGCGGCCGTTCGACTCTCATTGAGCATTTGCCCAAAATCAGGGGATTCAAATCGCACCGGCCGAAAAATCAGGTTGTCGATCTTGCACATCTTGAAAAACATTTCGTGGACGGCGATATCGTCAATCCGCAGTCTTTGCTTGCCAAGAGAATAGTTGATAATATGAAGGTGACGATCAAGATCTTGGGTGACGGGGAAATCGGGAAGAAATTGACTGTTGAAAAATGCTTGATTTCGAAAGTCGCGAAAGAAAAGATTGAAAAAGCAGGGGGAAAGATATTATAATTTTCAATTTTCAATTCACAATTTTCAATCAATGATCAATTCTTAAATTTTCAATTTTCAAACATTGATAATTGGATCATTGAAAATTCATTGTAAATTGAACATTGATAATTGAAAATTTTCTTCATGCTGGAAAAAGTTATACAAGTCTTCAAAATAAAAGAACTCCGAAACAAAATATTTTTTGTCCTCGGTATTCTTGTCGTTTTTCGCCTGGCGGCCAACATTCCTGTTCCGGGCGTGAATGTTGACCAGCTGCGCCAGTTTTTTGACAACAACCAGTTTTTCGGACTCCTCAACCTTTTTTCCGGAGGCGGACTGCGCAATATTTCAATCGTGATGCTCGGCGTCGGGCCGTATATCACCGCTTCGATCATCATGCAGCTGCTTACAATGATCGTGCCGCGCCTTGAGCAGATATACAAGGAAGAAGGCGAGGCGGGGCGGCAGAAATTCAATATGTGGACGCGCTGGATCACGGTGCCGCTCGCTGCGATGCAGACGTTCGGAATGGTGAAACTTTTTCAATCGCAGGGAATTTTTTCGGCTCTTTCCGGATTTCAACTGGCGACGATCATCATTATTGCGACCGCCGGAACAGTGTTTTTGATGTGGCTTGGGGAACTCATCACCGAGAAAAATATCGGAAACGGCGTTTCGATCATCATTTTTGCCGGAATCGTGGCGGGATTGCCGACTTCGCTCACGCAACTTTTCGCGGTGTGGGATCCGTCAAAACTTTTTTTGTACATCGGTTTCCTTATTTTCGGAATCGCGGTGATCGCCGCGGTGGTGTTTGTCACCGAAGGCCAGCGCAATATCCCCGTTTCCTATGCCAAGCGTGTGCGGGGCAACCGTATATATGGCGGGACATCGACGCACCTTCCCTTGCGCGTGAACCAGGCCGGCGTGATCCCGATAATTTTCGCGATGTCGATCATGCTATTTCCGGGAATGATCGCCAATTTTTTCGTGAACTCGAACAGCGCGGCGGTCGCGAGCATTGCGGTGAGCGTTGCCAATCTTTTCAAAAACCAGATTTTCTACGGCTCGATATATTTCATTCTGGTCGTTGCTTTTACCTATTTTTATACTGCGGTCACTTTTGATCCTCATCAAATCTCGGAAAATCTTCAAAAACAGGGCGGTTTTGTTCCCGGCATCCGTCCGGGGCCCAACACTTCCGAATATCTTGCCCGGGTGCTCAATCGCATCACTCTGGCGGGCGCGCTTTTCTTGGGGCTCATCGCCGTTTTGCCGTTCGTCGTGCAAGGCCTCACGAACATCCAGTCGCTCACCATTGGCGGCACGGGACTTCTCATCGTCGTGGCGGTCGTGATCGAGATCATGAAACAACTCGAATCGCAGATGATCATGCGGGATTACGAAGGATTCTGATGCTCGCTTTGCTCGAATTTTCAATTTTCAATTTTCAATTTCAAATTTTCAAACAATTTTAAAATTCTAAATTATGAATTTAATTGTTTTGGGACCACAGGGTTCAGGCAAAGGAACACAAGCCAAAATGCTGACGGAAAAATTCGGCCTTGAGCATGTCGAAATGGGAAAGTTTTTGCGCGAAGTGGCAAAAACAGATACCGAACTCGGAAAGCATATCCATGAAACCATCAACATCCAAGGGAAACTTGTTGATGACAAAGTTCTGAAAAAAGTTTTGCACATCAAGCTTGCGGATTTGCCGAGAGAGCAGGGAGTCATATTTGACGGTGTTCCAAGGCGTCAAGACCAGCTGGAATATTTTGAAGATGCGATGCAAGAGTTTGGAAGGAAAATAGATGCAGTTTTGAATATAGATATTTCCGAGGAAGAATCAGTGAATCGTCTTTCGAAAAGATGGGTTTGCAAAAAAGAGCATATTCTTATCATGGGAAAAGATATCAAAAGCGAGAAAGACAAATGTCCGATTTGTGGTAGCGATATTTTGCAGCGCATCGACGATACTCCCGAACGCATCAGGACGCGGCTTGGGATATATTATAAAGACACGAAAGCTGTTTTAACTTGTTATGAAAAAAAAGGAATATTGATCGAAATTAACGGAACGCCGAGCATCGAGGAAGTTTTTGAAAATATTTTGAAGAAATTGAATGAGCGTGATCTCCATTAAGTCAAAAAAAGAAATTGAAATTATGCGAGAGGGCGGGCGGATTTTGGCGGGTGTGTTGCAACGCGTGAGCGAAACCGTGAAAGCCGGAACCAGCGCCGTGGAACTTGATAAGCTCGCTCGCGAGCTTATTTTTTCATCCGGCGGCCGGCCGTCGTTTTTGAATTATAAACCCGGCGGATCGGGCGAGGGATATCCTGCTGCACTCTGTGTTTCGGTGAATGACGAAATTGTTCATGGCTTGCCGCTCGAGAACAAAATTTTTTCCGAAGGCGATTTGGTCAAATTGGATTGTGGAGTGGAATATGAAAAGATGCACACAGATGCGACAGTGATGGTCGGAGTGGGAAAAATTTCCGAAATGGCGGAAAAAATAATGCGCGTGACGAAAGAATGTCTGGAAATTGGTATCAAAGAGATTAAACCGGGAGTATCTTTGAATAATTATGCTCTTGCGGTCGAAGAGCACGCTCTCAAAAATGAACTTGAAATTGTGCGTGATCTTGTTGGGCACGGAGTGGGTCGCGCCGTCCATGAACCGCCCCAGGTTTTCAACTATGCCGACCGGAGAATGAAAGAGATCATTTTGCAGGAAGGAATGACACTCGCACTTGAGCCGATGGTCAACGAAGGAACATTTGAGATTGTTTTGGATCCGGATGGTTGGACATACAAAACGCGGGATGGAAAATTGAACGGGCATTGGGAACACACAATAGTTGTGACAAAGAGGGGATGCGAAGTTTTGACAAAATTGTAAATCCAAATTTCAAAATCCAAATGACAAATCAAACCCAAATTTCAAAATCCAAAAATTTTGACATTGGGATTTTGGATTTTATTTGACATTTGAGCTTTGAAAGTTAGGCTTAAAAAATAAAAAGGCCCCCGAAACGAGATCTGACGAGATCGTCTCAGAGGCTGAAGAGTTTTGGCCGAGTTTAATTCGGCAAGAACTTATCTCCGAATGAGGGGAAGAAAAAGGCCAATACCGCGAAGAGAATTGCAAACGCGGTTCCAAAAATCAAAATGACATAAATTCCTTCCGTCGGCAGACTTATGGTGCTCCAATAATAGTAGATGCAGGAGGCCTTATCGAGGGAAAGGGTTTTTTGGAGAAGTGGTGCTTGTCCTTGGTCGGATGCTGAAAGAAAAAACATTGAAATTACCGTTCCCCAAATTGTACCCCATAACGCAGAACATAATGATTTCATGTTTCCTCCCTCACAGGCCAACGGCCTTAACGGCCTGGGTGATTACCTCGCGGAACGAGGCGTCAAAGAAATACTTCACAATCTGAGCGCTAAGAAGCGCCAAGACGAAAACAACGAACATACACCTCGTATAGTGGCTGATTGCCCATCCGCTTATTCTTTGCAGCATTATGCATCCTCGCTTTTGGGTTATTTACTTTTAAAAGTAATTTTACCTTTGAAGTGCAACACCCATATACTTTGTATATGAATTACACACACTTCAAGCAGAACGAGCGAGATGAAATCGCCATCCTACTGAAGAAAA
>JBAZUC010000044.1:0-6692 GCA_041661585.1 Parcubacteria group bacterium | reverse complement strand
CGTGTTTCCGATGAAGTTGGAAAGATTCCAATGAGAAAATTGGCAAAAATATTTGAAGTACCGGATGAAATTATCACAAGATCGAAAAGAGGGCAGATTGGGATGTTGGAGCTCGAAGAAAGGAGAAAGATAATCTTCAAAGATTGAAATATGCCGTTCAACATCCAAAAAAACATTCCACTGGCGCAATACACCACTTTCAAAATCGGAGGACCGGCAGGGTTTTTTTGCGAGGCAAAAAAAGAAGAGGAAATTTTGGAAGCGCTCAAATTCGCCCAGGAGAAAAACCTGTCCGTTTTTATCTTGGGAGGTGGAAGCAACGTGTTGGTCAGTGATAAAGGATTTGATGGGCTAGTGATTAAAATACTTAATACTTCATACTCCATACTTGATACTAAAATTGAATGCGATGCTGGATGTGCGTTGAGCAAAATAGTCGGTGAGTCAGTAAAATCAAACCTGACAGGATTGGAGTGGGCGGCGGGGATTCCCGGGACGGTCGGCGGGGCGGTGCGGGGAAACGCGGGCGCGAGGGCGTTGGGCGGAGAGATGGGCGATACGATTGAAAGCGTGAGAGTTTTGGATGTGGATGATTTGCAGATCAAGACTTATGATTTGCAAATGTGTGAATATGATTATAGAAACAGCATTTTCAAGCAAAACTTAAATTTGATAATTTTGTCTGCAATATTTAAACTGAAGAAAGGCGACAAGACTGAGGGCGAGAAAAAGATTCAGGAAATTTTGGCCAAGCGCAAAGAAAAACAGCCGATGGAATTTCCAAGCCCTGGAAGCTTTTTCAAAAACCCGATTGTGAAGGACAAAAAATTGATTCAACAATTTGAAACGGATACTGGCCAAAAGTTAAGAGGGAATAAAATTCCGGCGCCGTGGCTCATCGAGGAAGCGGGCATGAAAGGCAAAAAAATCGGCTCTGCGATGGTGAGCGAAAAACATGCGAACTTCATCGTGAACACGGGCGACGCGACCGCGGAGAATGTGATCATGCTTGCGGCCATCATCAAAACCAAAGTCCGCAACAAATTTGGGATCCAATTGCAGGAAGAAGTGCAAATGGTGGGATTTTAGAAAGTATATGGTATTTTGTATATTGTATTTAGTATTTTTGAAAACCGCTTGCAAAAACAGGCGGTTTTTTGCTAGTGTTTCATTGAAGTAGCAACTTAACAAAAAAGCCTTGAATAAGGCTTTATAATTTAAACGGAGGGAAATATCATGGAGAGAGGAAGGAAGAGATCGGCGATTATCAAGGATATCCCCGTTAAAGAAGCTGATGTGGTTCTGTTGGGGATTCCGAATGACAGACATTCTTCCGGGTGGCTAGGTTCGGCGCTTGCTCCGCGGTTGATTTGCGAACAACTCTACTACCAAGTTGAGGAACTCGTGAAATTTCCCGGTCGCGATGGAGATGAGGCGCGCGTTTGCGATCTGATTGCTATCGCCGAAAAACATCTGGCGGTGGAAAAAATGATGCCGAAGGCGATGGTCAAAAGGGTTATGGACGAAGTGTATGATCTCAAGGCTATGGGAATTTTTGTGGTGTCTTTGGGAGGGTCGCATTCCATCTCTGTCGGATCAGTCGCGGCTCACCACAGATTTCATCCCAATATGTCTGTCGTCCAGCTCGACGCGCATTTTGATCAGCGGAAAAATGACGGTGATTTCATGGAAGGCAGGCCGGATCCGTACGCGCATTGTACGGTGATGCGGCATATCCATGCCATGAATATCCCTATCATTCAGGCGGGTATCCGGATCGATTCGGACATTGAATTGGAATTCATCCGCAAACATAATCTGGAAAGAAATATTTTCCAGGCGAATCTGCGAGATGATAATGACGACATCATCGATGCCATTCGCACCCACGAAGTTTATCTCACGCTGGATATCGATGTTCTGGACAGCAAGCTGGTTGCCACCGGCACGCCCGAAAATCGCGGATGGAGCTGGGGAAAGTTGTATGATTTCCTGGAAATGCTTTTTTCCCGAAAAAGGGTGATTGGCTTTGACGTCGTCGAGGTCTGTCCGGGTCCGGATTTCTCACCGGCTTTCGGCAAACAAACCTGCTACGAAGTTGCCCAGCTGATTTATTGGATGCTGTGGCAAAAATTCCATTCCAAATTCTGCAAGTGAGAGGAGAGGAACGACATAGCTGATCATCTCTGCGGGAAAAGAAATGCCGCGAAATATGGCAATGGCGAGGGATTGACGGCGCTGGAGCCGATTGACCTTCGGAAAATAAATAACTTCGATCAGATGCTCCAGGCGATGTCGCAGACATCTTTCCAGGGAAGAAAAACCGGAGAGGCGGCTGATGTGCTCGAGGCGATGGTCAAGGATGACAACTGTTTCAAGGTGCTTACTCTTGCCGGAGCGATGACAGTGGCGCAAATGGGCCTCGTCATCTGCGATTTTATCGATTGTTTCGGCTTTGACTGCCTTGTTTCCACGGGGGCGCTCATGCTCCACGGGCTCAATCAAAGCATCGGCGGGAGGCATTACAAGGTTCCTCATGGAGTCAGCGACAGAATCCTCTATCACTCAGGTTTCAATCGGGTGTACGACACGCTCGAGCTGGAAGAGAATATGGATCAGGGAGAAGAATTTCTCCAAAAAGTTTTGAACAATACCGATCCGGAAAAAATCTGGTCCAGTTTTGAGATTTGCACGATTTTAGGAGAACATCTCGCCAGCACCATGCCGGCGGATAGCCGTTCCCCGTTCAAGAGCGCTTTTCAGAGAGATGTGCCGATTTTCATTCCGGCTCTCTCTGATTCGGAAATAGGCCTGGACATTGGACTTCGGCGCCATGAACATAGGCTAGGGCAAGGGCCACCATTCAGCTATAATCCCTTTCTCGATTGGGAGAAATACGTCGAAATGGTCGAATCTGCGGTCGAGCAAGGAAAAAAGCTGGCCATATTCACCATCGGCGGAGGTGTTCCCCGGAATTGGGCGCAACAAGTGGGACCATACCTCGATATCAGGGGCGCGCGCTTGGGCGAAGAATACGGCGCATTCGCCAGATTTCATTATGCCGTCCGTATTAGTACAGCTCTGGTGCAGGATGGTGGACTTTCAGGCTGTACTTACGAGGAAGGAGTGTCCTGGGGCAAAATTGTTCCGCCGGAAGAAGGAGGGATGACGGCGGAAGTTTTCTGCGACGCAACGATTGCTTGGCCGCTTATCACGAAAGCGGTGATGGAACGGATTGGCGCTTAATACGACAACTTTTCTGCGGGGGATGGTTCATCACGGACCACCCCCGCTATTTTATTTGTGCAAAGGGTGTACTATTTAGTATAATAAGCATAGCTTGAATAATCCGTAATTTTTGCAATCATGAACATCCGCTATCTTTTCAAGGAGGTCAAAATCGACGATCGGATGAAAGACTATGTGACGGAAAAAATCGAGAAACTGGGGAAATTTTTTCGCTCTCTCAAAAAGGACGCTGAAGTAAGCGCAGAAGTGGAAATTGATCTCGACAAGAAAGGGAAATTCCGCGTCGAGGTGATGCTTTTCACGCCATATCAAAAATACCGCGGTGAAGATACGACGATATCAATTGAGGGGTCGATCGATAGTGTCTATGAAGAATTGGAAAATCAAATCATGAAAGACAAGGAGCGGCTGATCACGATGACGCGCCGCGGCGGACGATCGATCAAAAAAAAGATGGTGGTGGATGAAAGCGCACGTTTTTAGTATCTAGCAGCTGGTATTTTGTATCTGGTATGAAAAATAAAATATTAGTTTCGGCTATAGCACTTAGTTTTCTTTTTATATCTTTTGCCAGCGCACAGGATTCTTTGAGTACGGAAAAAATCACGAGCTTTAATGGAGAAATTAAAATAAATTCCGACAGTGCAATCAATGTCAGAGAAAATATCGCTTATGATTTTGGCGAGAATAAAAAGCATGGGATATTCCGCTTCATTCCAATCAAATACAAGGCTCGGGGCGGGAATTATAATCTCCGAGTGTCAGACATAAAAATCACAGACGAGAACGGCGCGCCGCAAAATTTTACGACGACCTATGAAGGCAGCAACATCAAATTCCAGATCGGCGACGCGGACAAATTGGTCAGCGGGCAAAAGAATTATGCGATTAGTTACACGATTCGCCGGGCAGTGAACTATTTTCCCGACCATGACGAATTGTATTGGAATTTCACGGGCAATGAGTGGCAGGTGCCAATCGAAAGCGCGGATGTGAGAGTAATCTTGCCCGATTCGGCCAAAGAAAATTTGCAGATGAAATGTTTTGAAGGTGTTTTTGGAACCACAAATGAATGTGCGGCGAGTGAGAGCGGGAATATTTTGGAATATAAATCGACAGGCGTCATGGATCCCGGACAGGGCTTGACCATTGTCAATGGCTGGCCGAAAGGGATCACGCCTGAGCCGACGATGCTTCAAAAAATGCTGGATATTGTCCGTGATAATTGGACTTTGTTTGCGCCGATTGCCGTTTTCTTTTTCATGTATCGCCTTTGGAGGAAATATGGACGCGATCCGAAAGGGCGGGGGACGATTATTGCGCAGTATGAATCTCCGGACGGTCTTGCGCCGGCGGAGATCGGAACAATGGTGGATGGATCAGCCGACAACAAAGATGTCTCTTCAACGATCATTGATCTCGCGGTTCGCGGATTTTTGAAAATAAAAAGGACAGAAGAGAAGGGACTATTCGGTCTTGGAACATATATCGAATATACTTTTACGAAATTGAAAGACGATGAGCCGGAGCGAAATTTCGAAAAAGAAGTGATGAAAGGAATTTTCGGATCCGAGAAAGAAAAAAAATTGAGCGATCTCAAAAACAAATTTTTCAAAACTCTTCAGGCAGTCAAAAGCCAGCTCTATGAAAATGTCACCCAATATGGCTATCATGCCAAAAATCCAAACACTGTTTTTGGCATGTGGATTATTATTGCGATTGTAAGCGGGGGAATATTGGCTGGATTATTCGGTGCGATTCAAGGCGGCTGGGGTGTTTTTAGCGGTATCGTTTCGGGAATAATCATGCTGATTTTCGGCTGGCTGATGCCGGCGGTGACCAAAAAAGGCGCCGAGCTCAAGGAAAATATTCTCGGTTTCAAAGATTTTCTTTCTGTGACGGAGACAGATCGATTGAAATTTCACAACGCGCCCGAAAAAAATCCGGAGATGTTCGAAAAATTCTTGCCTTATGCAATGGTGCTGGGAGTCGAAAATGAATGGGCCAAGCAATTCGAAGGAATATACAACCAGCAGCCGGACTGGTATCAAGATTCATCGGGGCGGATGTTCAATGCGATGATTTTGAGCAGTATGGTTTCCGATTTCTCGAGCAGCGCAATGACGACGATGACCAGCCAGCCTTCATCGGCGGCCGGAGGCGGATCAGGATTTTCCGGCGGCGGAGGTGGCGGAGGCTTTGGTGGAGGCGGTGGCGGATCGTGGTAGCACCTGGCTTTGCCAGGAATTTTCAATTTCAAATTTTCAAACAATTTTAAATTAATTAATTTTTAAATTATTAAAAAAGAATGAAGTTTATAAACAAGATAATCAAGCTCAAAACGGTCGCGACGCTGGATTTCATCGACATCACCGACAAGGTGAAAGCGAAACTCAAGAAAGCGGGGATCAAGAGAGGCGTCATCAATATTCAAAGCCTGCACACCACGATGGCGGTCATTGTGCAGGAAGGCGAGCCATTGCTCCTGAGCGATCTCAAAAAAGTTTTGGAAAAAGTCGCCCCACGGACAACCAAATATATGCACGACAATTTTGATATCCGCACTGTCAATATGAATCCCAACGAACCGATCAATGGCCATTCGCATTGCAAGGCGATGTTTCTCACCACCAGTTCTTTTCTCAACATAACAAAAGGCCAGTTGCAGCTTGGAAAATGGCAAAGAATTTTTGCAATTGAACTCGACAATGCGAGGCCGAGGCAGATTGCTTTGCAAATAATGGGGGAATAGGACTTGACAAAGTAATATTTTTCCTTCAGACTATTATGATTTAACAAATCAGAATTAAGGGAGGAAGCTCTTATGTCTGGTGGCAACTTCGCGGATGGTCATACGTCCGAAGAGAGTGCAGATATTTGGGGAGGAATCGCGTTATTCGGCAGAATTTTTAATAAATATGCCGAAGAATCGGGTCATGTGCCGTCGGGAAAAGAAGTAGAACGGATTTTATCCGTTGTGGGCGCGACAGCCAGCGTTCCCACAAAATTAAGAAGCTGTTCCTTTCCTGGATGCAAGAAAGCTCTCAACACTTACAATCAATTGGGGTTTTGCGGCGCCTGCCAAAATATCCTGATTGACGAAGAAGACTCGCCAAAGAGGGCCGAGCTTCTGAATTTCCTGCGGCAGGAAGCTCCAGGGTTGTATGGCAGAGTCTTGAGGGCGGTGCCGTGGAAAATCAAGACAGCATAATGGCGTTGGCAAGACCCCCGGGCTTTCGTAAAAGTCTGGGGGTAAAATTTTGCCAGAATTCTGAAAAAATGGTATTATATCTTGCGTAAGAAAATGTTATGCTAAACACAAAAAGATTATATATAGCCATTGGTCTTTTTTTTGTTTTGGCTCTGCTTGAACTTTATTTGTTCAATAGACAGGCCAGTTTTTCGCATGGCACGGGAAATATTTTGCAAAACATTGAAATTGC
>JBAZUC010000043.1:0-6780 GCA_041661585.1 Parcubacteria group bacterium | reverse complement strand
ATTCACCGGATCGATCGCAATCGCATAGACCTTCGTCACCGCACCTGGCGAAACTTTGACCACTTGCCACGTTTCGCCGGCGTCGGTCGTCTTGAGCACGCCGCTTGAGGCTGTGCCGATATATATTTCATTCCCGTTTTGCGGATTCACCGCCAAACTCAACACATCCACGCTACCAATCGCTGTTTTTTCATCAATCTTCACTTTCTGCGCAAAACTTTTCCCGGCGTCATCCGAGCGAAAAACCCCGCCGTCAGTTGAGCTGGAGACAAGGGAACAGCCGGCGAGGAACAAAACCGAGATAGCAAACAACATTGTTTTTGTATATGTTTTCATGTCTTTATTATAAACTAACTTAAACTTAAAACCAACATCTCTCCCACTCCCCTCGCGTTCGCGTTCGTCCGCTCAAGCCGATTGATTGATTCTCTTGTGTCTTCGATCAATTCTATCACTTTTTTCACTTTTCCCAAATTGCCCGAATTTTTCTGATCAACAATCAATTTTCGCAAACTTTCCGCCATTACAAGCTCCCAATCCTTCAGCGCAGAAATCATTTCGTTTTTATTTTTCGAAATCTTTTCAATATAATCAAACCTCTCAAAAATTTCTTGTTGAAAAATATTCTTCATCTGCCCTCGATTTTCTTCGCTCCATTTCGGCAAGTCCGTCTCGGGAAATCGGAGCACAGCGCAACGGGAAGCGATCGTGGGCAGAAGCGACTCGATATTGTCGGCAAGCAGTATGAATATTGCATTTGCCGATGGCTCTTCCAGGCTCTTGAGCAAAGCATTTGCCGCTTCGGAATTCATTTTTTGCGCTTTTTTGACAATGCAAAATTTCGTCTTGAGCTCATATGGAAAAAATTTTAGTCTTTCAAGCGCCTCGCGCACTTGAGATATGCCGATCTCTTTTTCCCGCGTTTTTCCTTTCTTTTCCTCTATTTCCGGCTCGATGATCACCACATCGGGATGATTTTTTTCCTTTATTCTCGCCAAAAATTCCCCGTCGCCAAATTTTCCGGCCAGTTTCAAAACAAAATAGAAAGCCGCTTCTTCTTTCGCTTCATCGCCCGCCCCAGCGAAAATATACGAACTCGGCCGGCTCGAAGAATCCACCAAACGGTCAAGATAGGATTCTATTTTGGGATTAAGCAATGAATTCATAATTTACCAACCAAATTCGCTATAAAATATTCCTTTATTTATAGATTTAAGTGCATGTTTTATACTCGGAATTGTATTTGCCGGCAGCTTATCTAAAGAAAACCATTTTAAATCATCGCATTTGCTAGGTTCAAGATTTTTTATTTGGCCTTTCCATTTTTTAACTGCCAAAAAAACATCTATCCTGTCTCTTAATTCAAAAGGGTCGTCGCTTTCATATCTATTCATGACATGAATAACATCCATATCCTTTGTATTTAACATGATATTCGCTTCTTCTTTTGCTTCTCTTGCTAAACACTGTTTAAAAGTTTCGAGGCTTTCTTTGTGTCCAGCAACTACACTGTAATATCCATCATAGAAACCAGTATTAAATCTCTTCAACATCAAAACCTTATTATCCCTCATTAAAACAAGATAAGAAGCCGGCACTATTCTATGCTTATCTTTTTCAATTTTTTTCAAATCTATATTTGGCATTTGAAATTTTATTGGAAATTAGAAATTGGATATTAGAAATTATTTTTATAATCTTCCATCATTTTCTCAATTACTCTTTCAATATTTTCCACGAACTTTTCTTTTGAAAACTTTTCGGCTTGGGCGCGGATTTTGGCGGGATCATAGTTTTTTTCATTTTCTTGGAACCGGCGCACGGCATCGGCAAGAACTTCGATCATCGGCTCGTCGAAAAATTCCCCCGTCTCGCCTTCGATGACCGTTTCCATCGCCCCGCCACGCCGAAGCGCGATCACCGGACGCCCAAAACTCATCGCCTCAACCGGCGCGATCCCAAAATCATCTTCGCCCGGAAAAAGAAATGCCCGGCAAGAGGCAAAATATTTTTTCGTATTTTCGTCGGATTTCCATCCCAAAAATTTTGTTTTCAAACCGGCGATTGATTTCAAATATTTCACATACTTTGGATCCCCCTCTCCTATCACGATGAGCGGCAAATCCAATTTGTTCATCGCTTCGATCGCAACCTCAACTTTTTTGTACGGCGAAAGACGGGAGACAATGAGAAAGTAATCATTTTTATCTGTCATTGCGAGGGAGCTTTGCGACCGCGGCAATCCCGAGCTATTTTCAACATCAACCGGAGGATAGACGACTTCACTTTCTCGCCTATAATATTTTTCTATTCTCGTTTGCGTTGAGCGCGAATTGGCGATGAAAAAATCCGGCCGGTCTGCCGCCGCTTTGTCCCACATCCGGACATAGTTGAGAAGCATCCGCGCGAAAATTTTCCGCCCTTTTCCGAGTCCCTGCTCGCCCAAATACTTTTCGTTCCAGTCCCAAGCATATCGCATCGGACTGTGGCAATAGCAGATATGAATCGTTTTCGGTTTCACGATGATGCCTTTTGACCAAGCGCCGGACGAAGAAATCACCAAATCGAAATCACGCAAATTGAATGTTTCCGGAGCAGTCGGCAAAAAGGGCAAAAGCCATTTGGGACGCTTTTTCAAAAACTTCGGAAATTTTTGCAAAAACGACGGCCGGATGTCAAAATTTTTGAATTTTCCCCGCATCTTTTTCGGGTCATACAGCATCGTATAAATCGGCGCCTCGGGAAACATCTCATGCAACGCCAAAAGCACCCTCTCTGCTCCGCCATATTGGTTCAAAAAATCGTGAACGAGAGCGACCTTTTTTATTTGACTTGTATTCACAAAAAATATATAAATAAATTAGTTTGTCCGAAAGGAGGAAATGAGATGACGCTAGCTGATATTTTGAATTTGTCTGGAGGCGGTTTTATAGTCTTTTCAGCTCTTTGCATCATCACCTGCATATGGTGCAGAAAGGAGATCGAAGCACTGGAAAAAGAGGGGGGCAAATCAGAATTGGGTTTACGTGTTTTAAAGGCTGTGAAAATGCTAAGAAAGGATCGACTGCCAGCCCTTATTATCGGCGTAGCATTGTTTTTGCTAAGCTTCGTGCTTAAATAACACAACGTTGACAATCTTCCCCGGGCCCGCTCACCATTTTCATTCGTGAGTTGGGTCCGGCTTTTTTTATTTTAAAAGTATATCCGCAATTTCTCTCGCACACTTTTCCCAACTGAACCTCTTCACGTTCTCCAATCCTTTTTCTATTATATCATTTTTATAGCTTTCGTCCGAGATCAACTTGTGAACCGCTTCGGCGATGGCATTGACATCTTTTGGATCAACCAGTATCGCATTATTGCCCGATATTTCCGGCATTGAAGAAATATTCGACGTCACGACCGGCGTTCCAACACTTTGCGCTTCCAGAATCGGCAGACCAAATCCTTCATAGAATGTCGCGAATATGAACACATCCGCGCTTTTCAATAAATAAAATTTTTCCTCGTCGGAAATATATCCGGTCAAAATTATATCGTGCTTACAATCGCTGCCATATATTTTGTTTTTTATATTTTCACCTCCATGGCCATATTTACCGACTAAAATCAACCTGTGCGGAATTTTATACTTTTCTTTGAGTATTTCAAATGCGTCAACTATCCCGCAAATATTCTTTCGTTCCTCAAGTCTTCCGACAAATAGCAAATACTTAGTATTTGGAATTTTATTTGATATTGAATATTGGATATTGGAACTTATTTCACCGATTCCTTCATATATCACCCCGATCTTCCCTTCCGGCACTTTGTACAACTTCATCAAATCCTTTTTCGTATTTTCGCTTACAGCAATGATGTGCTTCGCCCATCGGCATGAATTTTTGATGACAAGCCGCATATAAAATCTCTGTCAAAAAGAATAGGCTTTGGGGCAAAATTCGTATTCCAGCCCGTGAATTGTGACAATGGTATTTTTCGGATGGATGAGTGGCACCGTATGTGCCGGCACAAACAGCACATCCACCGGACGAAACAGCATTTCAAGCGAAAGCCGCGCTTGCGTCCAAAAGATCGGCGCTCGCAGAAATTTTATTTTCCAATTTGCAGGCAATTCAAAATCCGGTCTTATATTAATCGCCGGATTGCAATACAAAATCACCTGCTCTTTTTCAAGTTTATCACACAGATGTTTGATCACCTGAAAAGAATATTCTTCAATTCCGGTTTTGTTTTTTTGAAACGCCCGCGAAGCGTCAATGCCAATCGTCATATTTATTTCGTCAGCATTATCATCCTCTTATACATATCCAAATTCTCAAGCGCAATACCCGTTCCCTTCACGACACAAAAAAGAGGATCATCCGCGACATAACACGACACGCCCGTCGTTTTCGAGATGAGCTGATCCATATTGCGAAGAAGCGCGCCGCCGCCGGAAAGGATCATTCCCTTGTCGATCACGTCCGCTGCGAGCTCCGGCGGAGTTTCCTGAAGAACTTTTTTGATCGCATTGATGATCTCACGCAATTCATCCTGGATGGCTTCCGTTATTTCATTCGATGATATCCGAATCGTTTTTGGCATTCCCGCGATGAGATCACGTCCGCGCACTTCCACATATTCGTCTTTCACTTGAGGAATCGCACTGCCGATCGCGATCTTGATTTCCTCGGCCGTCCGCTCACCGATCGCCAGTCCATGTTTCTTTTTGATGAAGTCCGCGATCGCCTGATCGATCTTGTTTCCTCCGACTCGCGCGCTATGCGCCGCAACCACGCCACCGAGAGATATGATCGCCACCTCGCTCGTCCCTCCCCCGATGTCAACGATCATGTTCCCAGCCGCGCTATTGATCGGAACACCCGCCCCGATCGCCGCGAGAATCGGCTCTTTGACAACATAGGCCGTCTTTGCGCCCGCTTTCACAGTCGCGTCAACGACAGCGCGCCTCTCCGTTGAAGTGACGCCGGCCGGTATCGAGACCATGACTTCAGGCCGGATCAGCCGAAAACCCCCGCTCACTTTGTTTATGAAATATCGAAGCATCGCTTCCGTGATCCGATAATCCGCAATCACACCATCTTTTAGCGGCCGCATCACGGTGATCGCCTCGGGAGTTCTCCCGACCATCTCTTTTGCTTCATTGCCTACGGCCAAAACCTTGTTGTCGACAAGCGAGATCGCCACAACTGACGGTTCATTGACAACAATTCCCTTTCCCGGCAAAAATACGAGAATATTGGCAGTCCCAAGATCAATTCCGATTTTTTTGATAAACACGGTAAATAGTTTAAAGGTAAAATATAAAAAGGAAAAACCACAGTTCAAAATTAAAAACCAAATAGTTTTTATTTTTACCTTTTCGTTTTTCCTTTTTTATTTTTAGTTTTTCACTCTCCGGATATCTGCTCCCAGTTTCTGCAACCTCTCTTCAATCTTCTCATATCCGCGATCGATCTGATAAATATTCTCGATCTTCGTTTTTCCGTTTGCAATGAGGCCGGCCAACACAAGCGTGATCCCGGCTCGAAGATCAGGACTCACAATTTTGCGCCCGGAAAGTTTTGACGGACCGTTGACCGTTACCCGATGCGAATCGTTCATTTTTATATCAGCACCCATCAGATTGAGTGCGTCCGCAAACATAAAACGATTTTCGAAAATAGCATCGTGAGTGAGGCTCGTCCCCTTGGCCTGCGTCATGAGCAAAGTGAACGGAGGCTGAAGATCGGTCGCAAATCCGGGATACTCGTGAGTGGACAAACTCATCGATTTTATTTTTTTTGTTCCATGCACGATCAGCTCGTCTTTTTTTTCTTCAAATTTGATTCCCGCTTTTTCAAAGTTCACGAGCAGCGATCGGACGTGATTCGGATTGCACTTTTTGATCCTTATTTTTCCTCCCGCGAGTGCGCCGAGAATCGCGAATGTTCCTGTCTCGATCCGGTCGGGTATCAAATTCAATTTCCCGCCTGAAATTTTCTTTACTCCACATATTTTTATTATAGATGTTCCAGCGCCTGAAATTTCTGCGCCGCACTTGTTCAGAAATTCCGCGAGCATCGGGATCTCCGGTTCCATCGCCGCGTTTTCGAGAATTGTTTCGCCATCAGCAAGAACTGCTGTGATCATCATCGTTTCCGTTCCGGTGACAGTTACTTTCGGAAAAAATATTTTCGCACCCTTGAGGCGTTTCACGCTCATCTGAAAATGCGCGTTTTCCCATTTCACTTTGGCGCCAAATTTCTGGAATCCGTCGAGAAACATATCGATCGGCCGCTTTCCGATCACGCACCCTCCTGGATGATGCATCCGCACTTTTCCCGTTCGCGCCAAAACCGGCCCGGCGAGAATGATCGAGGCGCGCAATTTTTTTGCCAGATTGTCGTCGAGTTTGCTTGTTTTGATCTTATCCGCTTGAATTTCCACTTTATTATTTCCACGCTTAACCTTCACGCCCAATTCTTCGATCATTTCCAAAATTCGCTTCGTGTCTTCGATAAAGGGAAAATTCGTGATCGTCCATTTTTCGCGCGACAAAAGAGCCGCCGCAACCGCCTTCAAGGCCGCGTTTTTCGCCCCCTTTACCTCGATTTCCCCATTAAGCTTCTTTCCCCCGATTATTTCAAAATATGACATAAATTCAATGTTTTTAGCATTGTCATTATAAACGAAAAAGATAATTTTATCAACCCAATAACAAAATCCGCCCAAGTTCTTTGAAAGAGCTCAGGCGGATAAATTTGCCGGGAATGCCCCGAAGGGCAAAAAGAAAGG
>JBAZUC010000042.1:0-6850 GCA_041661585.1 Parcubacteria group bacterium | reverse complement strand
ATTTCCGGAGTGGGGGAATACGCCCTGGAGCTCTTGAAGGGTCTCCTGAAGGAAGACACAAAAAATGAATACATTGTTTTTTCCAATTCCTTCAAGCAAACAGCTAGCCGGAATTTTGAGTGGATCGAGAAATACCCGAATGCGAAACTGAAAAGATTTTCTTTCCCGAACAGGATTCTCAATTTTTGTTTTTGGTATCTCGAGCGGCCAAAAATCGATAAGCTTGTCGGCGGCGCGGATGTTTTTTTCGCCCCAAACATAAACTTTCTCTCCGTGAGCGGTGAATGCCGCCTCGTTGCCACATTTCACGACTTGTCCTTTGAGAGATATCCCCACTTTTTTCCTTTCAAAACAAGATTGTGGCACGAATATTTCGTCAATCCCCGCAGAATTGCCAAGGCAGCTGAAAAATTGATTGCCGTCTCGGAATCAACAAAAAAAGATCTGGAGGAAATTTATAAAATAAAATCTGAAAATATCAAGGTTATTTCCCATGGCATAAATCAAGATTTCAGAGTCATCGATAGAAACGATCCAAAACTTCTTGAGATCCAAAAAAAATATAAATTGCCGCACAAATTTATTTTGTATTTGGGAAATATAGAACCGAGAAAAAACATTTCTTCGATTGTCGCGGCCTATAAAAAAATTGTGGCTGGGGGCGCGATGCTTGAAAAATACGAATTGGTTTTGGCGGGAAACATCAGTCCTCTTTGCCGCGAATTTGTTGAAAAAGAAAATTTGAAAACCTGCGGTTATATCAAGAGAGAAGACCGGCCATATGTGTACAATCTTGCTTCGCTTTTTGTCTATCCCTCTTTCTTTGAAGGTTTCGGCCTGCCTATCCTTGAAGCCATGGCTTCTGGAACGCCGGTGATCGCCTCAAACAATTCTTCGATCCCCGAAGTTGCCGGAAACGCCGCAATACTCATTGACCCCAACCGGCCAAACGAGCTTGCGCAAGCATTGAAAACTGTTTTGACCGACGAAAAGTTGTATAATAAAATCAAAGAAAGGGGACTGGCACAATCTCAAAAATTCAGCTGGAAAAAATGCGCATTGGAATCGATGCCCGCTTTTTCGGGTCGATAGGAAAGGGACTCGGGCGGTACACCCAAAAATTGATAGAAAATCTTGAGAAAGTTTCCGCCCAAGGCGGACCAGCCTCTAGCTGGGATAATTCCCACCAGTTTTTTGTGTTTCTCCGAAAAGAAAATTGGGATGAATATCAGCCTCAAAGCAAACATTTCACAAAAGTTCTGGCGGATGTCCCTTGGTACACGCTGCGGGAGCAGATCCAAATGCCGAAAATATTTGCGAGTTGCGGACTCGACCTTGTCCACTTCCCCCATTTCAATATCCCTGTTTCATACAAAGGAAAATTCGTCGTCACGATTCATGATCTTATTCTTTTTCGATATCCCACCCGCAAGGCGTCAACTTTGTCGGCTCCGGCGTATTTTTTCAAGAAAAAAGCATATCGCCGCGTGATCAACCGCGCCATCAAGAAATCGGAAAAGATAATCGCCGTTTCAGAGCACACGAAAAAAGATATATTGGAAAACTTCAATATAGATCCGAAAAAAATTATTGTCACCTATGAGGGAGTGGACGCGATCGAGAAACCACTGCTGGAAAATTCGGAAACTGTTCTCAAAAAGTATGGTATAATGAAACCGTATATTCTGTATGTCGGAAATGCTTATCCGCACAAAAATCTTGACCGGCTCATTTCGGCTTTCAAGGGAATTGCCAAAAAGCATTCCGGTTTGAGTTTGGTTCTCGCAGGGAAAGAAGATTATTTTTACAAGCGGCTGAAAAAATCCGTGGCGGACAATGAAATTTCAAATGTTGTTTTTCCCGATCACATAGACGAGGATCACTTGCCGACCGTATATCGCGAAGCAAAGTTGTATGTTTTTCCTTCTCTTTATGAGGGATTTGGCCTCCCGCCGCTAGAGGCAATGGCAAGAAACATTCCTGTCGCAAGTTCCAACGCGTCCTGTTTGCCGGAAATATTGGGATCGGCCGCCTATTTCTTTGATCCGCGGGGAATTTCTGAAACTTCAGAAGCGATCGAGAAGGTCCTGATGGACAATGATTTGCGCAAATATCTGATCGAAGCCGGGAAAAAACAAATCAAAAAATACAGCTGGGGAAAAATGGCGAAAGAAACGCTTGGAGTATACAAAAGCTGCTGATAAATATGCCAAAACGAAAAAACATTCTGCTTCAGATGTTCGATGTGAAACCGGTAAATTCGGACGGCTCTTTGAATTTGGCGAAAATAAGAAAATTGAGGCGGATGGTCGCTCTTCCGGACAAAGAATTTCATGGGAAAGATTTTTCTCAAAAAGATGCTTTCGTATCTGAGAGAAAATCAGGATTGCGGCTTGCTGACGTCGTCAAGCCGAAAATACATCCCAAACCCCAGCCTGAATCAAAGAGAACAGAGCCCGCAGAAACTCGTCTTCCAATGGAGCCTTTCTTCATTGAATCCCAACAAGACTTCTCCCAATTCCAGCCAAAACCTGAACCACTTAATCATTTTTTTGAGATACCATCCGAAAATTATCAACCCGAGATCAAGCATGAAACAAACTTTTTTCCGGCAATAGGAAATTTTTCCGAAAGGACAAGCGGACCGGATCCGGAAAAAATAATATTCAAAAAAAGATCCAGAAAATTTTCACTGAAGAAAAAGATTGAATCGATCAAAAAGCTTTCCGGAAAACTGATACCAGACTTTGACAAATTGAAAATTCAAAAAAATATTTTTTCGCAAGACCATTCTTTTGTTCCGAATTTCAGCTATGCAGTTTCGTTCGCCTGCGTCTTGCTTTTGTTTTCTTTCTCAATTCCCGCTTTTTCATATGTCCAAAAGGCGCTCGACATGAAAACGACGCTTGTTGCGACCGGCGAAAGGGCACTTGGCCAATTTGCTTCGGCAAAGAATAATCTTTCGAGCAGCCAGTTCGACAAGGCCGCGGTTGATTTTTCCGAGTCCTATCAAATTCTTGCTGATGCCAATCGCGATATCGCGCATATCGGCGGAAATTTCAGTGAAGTTTTGCGTTTCGTGCCAGGAATTTCCAAAGTCGCAAGCGCCAACTATGTCGTCAGCGCCGGAGAGCATTTTTCTCTGGCCGGAAAAAGCCTCGCCGAATCGGCAAAATCGCTCAATTCGATTGGCAATCCTCTTGACAGCGCAAATCAGATCAATCAGCCTTCGCTCACGGATCTGTTTTTGAATTTGCGCCGCGGGGTCGAACAATCAAGCGGAGAACTTTCGGCGGCCCAAGATGACCTCGACAAAGTCAACCTTGATGATTTGCCCCTTGAAACGCAAGAACAATTCGCCCAGCTCAAAAGCAAACTGCCTCTTGTCAATGAAAGTCTCACGAATTTTCTCGACTATTCCCAAATATTCCTTGATGTTCTCGGTTACAATGGTCCGCGCAAATATTTGTTCCTCTTTGAGAACAACAATGAAATGCGCTCAACGGGCGGCTTCATCGGAAGCTATGGAATTCTTGATATCTCAAACGGCCGCGTGAAAAAACTTTTCGTGGACGATATATACAATCCGGACGGCCAGCTCAAGGCTCGGGTGATTCCGCCCGCGCCGATCCAAAAAATGAGCGCTGTTTGGACGATGCACGACGCCAATTGGTTCCCGAATTTTCCAACTTCAGCCGAAAAAGTTTCCTGGTTCTATGAAAAAACAGGGGGACCGACTGTGGACGGAGTGATTGCGGTCACTCCCGAACTGCTCCGGGATCTTCTTGCGATCACCGGACCGATCGATATGCCTGAATACGGAAAAACCATTGATGCAAACAACTTCGTAGAGGAAACCCAGAAAGAAGTTGAGGTGGACTATGACAAAAATCTGAATCAACCGAAGAAATTCGTCGCCGACCTCACACCAAAAATTTTGGACAAAGTGATGAGTGAAAAAGGACTTGCTTCGGTGCTCAAAACACTCCAGGCCTTCAACACTGCTCTCTCGGAAAAGCACCTGCTTCTTTATTCAAGGAATTATAACATCCAAAAACTTATTTCTGACCAAAAATGGTCGGGAGAAATTTTGAATGCAGATAAGGATTATCTAAGTGTGATCAATACAAACATCAACGGCTTCAAGACCGACGGGGTGATCGACGAAACAATTGATCACAAAAGCGAAATTCAATCTGACGGAAGCATTGTTGACACGGTTTCCATCACGCGCAAGCATAATGGGGGGAATGAAGCTTATGACTGGTGGAACAGGGTGAATGGGGATTGGATGCGGGTATATGTTCCTGATGGCGTAAAACTTCTTGAAGTTTCCGGCCAAACGCGCGAATTCGTCCCGCCGGCGCTTGATTATGCTTCTCTCGGCTTCAAAAAAGATCCGCAGGTCCAGGCTGAAGAAGATTCCACCCGTGTTGATGAAGAATCAGGAACGAAAATATATGACGAAAACAATAAAACCGTTTTTGCCAACTGGGTATATGTCAGCCCGGGAGAATCAGTGACAGTCACATACAAATACGCGTTGCCGTTCAAGTTGAGCTTTGATTCGCTCCAACATCCCGCCGATTCATTTTCTGTTCTCTATCAAAAACAATCCGGAAGCATTGGAAGCAAGCTTGTTTCGCAAGTTTCTCTGCCTGATAACTTGAAAACCATCTGGCGCTGGCCGGATGACGCAAAGCAAGATGCCAATTCCCTCAAAATGGAAACTGTTCTGGATACGGATAAATTTGTGGGACTGGCAGTAGAAAAATGATAAAATCCATCAAGCAAAAATTTCTCAATTCAACACCGTCGAGCTCTGTGGCTTCGGCGGCGTTTGTGATTGCGATGGCGGGGATCATGAGCCGCGTTTTGGGACTTCTGCGCGACCGCATCCTGGCAACCCAATTCGGAGCAGGGGATTCGCTCGATATATACTATGCCGCTTTTCGCGTGCCGGATTTGATCTACAATCTTCTCATCCTCGGAGCCTTGAGCGCCGCTTTCATCCCGGTTTTCACCGGCCTCATTGCCAAAGATGAAAAGAGTGAGGCCTGGGAACTCGTGAATGTTTTTTTGACGACTGCTCTATTGTTTTTGATCGTTTTGGCCGCGATTCTTGCGATTTTCGCGCCGCAATTGATGAGAGTGATCACTCCCGGATTTTCGGAGGAAAAATTCTACGGAGTCGTGATGCTCACTCGAATCATGTTTTTGAGCCCGATTTTCCTTGGCATCAGCGGCATTTTCGGTGGCATACTGAATTCTTTCAAACGATTTTTGATCTATTCGCTCGCACCAATCATGTATAATCTTGGCATCATTTTTGGCGCACTTTTTTTGGTGAAGCCGTTTGGGATCGCGGGACTTGCCTGGGGAGTGGTGATTGGCGCGTTTTTTCATATGGCAATTCAATATCCGAACGTGAAAATGGTCGGACTCAAATATTTTCCGCGCTTGAATTTCAAAAATAAAAATTTGCGGCATGTCATCACCTTGATGATCCCGCGAACAATGGGACTAGCCGTCACACAAGTCAATTTGCTCGTCGTCACGATCATCGCTTCGACTCTCGCCGCGGGGAGCCTGGCAATTTTCAACTTCGCAAACAACTTGCAAAGTTTTCCACTGGGAATTTTCGCGATCCCTTTTGCTCTCGCCGTTTTCCCGATCCTCTCCCATCACGCCGCACGAGATGAGCGAGATATTTTCATCCAGAATTTTTCCAAAACTTTCCGGCAAATCTTGTTTTTCATCATTCCGGCCAGTATTTTGATCCTTGTTCTTCGCGCCCAGATCGTCCGCATCGTCCTCGGCGCGGGAAATTTCGACTGGCAGGACACGATCCTTACTTTTCAGGCGCTGGGAATATTCGCCGTGAGCCTTTTCGCCCAAAGCACGATTCCGCTTCTGGCGCGGTCATTCTATGCCCTTCACAACACAAAAGTTCCGTTTTTGACCGGAATCATCAGCGAAGTTTTCAACCTGGCAGCCGCTCTGATTCTTTCTCGCTATTGGGGCGTTCTGGGACTCGTCTGGGCACTCTCGCTCTCAAGCATTGTGAATATGTTTCTTTTGGTTTTCATCCTTCGCCACAAATTGGAAAATCTTGATGACAAGAAAATCGTTTCCGTCATTCTCAAAATTTCCGTTTCTGCCCTGGCCGCCGGTCTTGTCGCCCAACTCGCAAAATATCTGATCGAGCCCTATATCAACCTCGACACATTTCTGGGCGTTTTTTGGCAAATGCTTTTTGCGGGAAGCCTCGGTCTCGCAGCTTACTTCGCTTTCGCGCGCATTTTCAACCTCGAAGAATTCCATTATCTCAAAAAGATCTTTTCATCCCGCATTTTCCGCCTCCGAGAGCCCCTCCCCGAAGATCCGACGGAAGCCAGCGGTATTTAGATAAAGTCACCAACGCTAGCTGTCGGGAGGCTTTTTTTATTGTCTAACGGAGCGAGTGAAATGAAATTTTATTTCATTTCCGAGCAAGCGACGACATCAAAGTGGCTTGCCACTTTATTTGCAAAATGCCGAAAATGAGTTAGATTAAAGAATATGAATAACCAGAAAAATATCAGAAATTTTTGCATAATCGCCCACATCGATCATGGAAAGTCCACGCTTGCCGATCGGATGCTTGAAATCACCAAAACCGTCGAGACACGGAAGATGAAAGAACAGCTTTTGGACACGATGGATCTTGAACGAGAGAGGGGAATCACGATCAAATTGCAGCCGGTACGGATGAAATTCAAGGAATATACACTGAACCTGATCGACACCCCCGGACATGTCGATTTTCAATATGAAGTTTCGAGATCTCTGGCCGCCGTGGAGGGCGCTG
>JBAZUC010000041.1:0-6931 GCA_041661585.1 Parcubacteria group bacterium | reverse complement strand
AAATGCCTTCAATTTCGCACGCCGGCTGAGGTTTTCAATGAACAATCAAACTTAATCCGTGATAACCAGTGTTGCAGTTGAGGGTAAAATGTACCAAATGTGCTGAAGTTTAATCTTATCATAAATCAAACGAAATGTCAATAACTTCGTCAAAAAATGCAAATATAAGCCATTTTTTGGGAATAGATTTTGGAAAGGCCAAAATTGGCCTGGCCGTCGCGGACTCCGAGACGCGGATCGCTTTTTCCTTTGGAGTTTTGAAAAATGACAAGGAACTGATCGATAATTTGAAAAATATCATCAAAAAAAAAGGAATCAGCCGGATTGTTGTCGGCAATGCGGGCGAGGAAGTGAAAGATTTCGTAGCTGCTCTCGAGAAGAAATTGAATATTCCGATCGAATTTCAAAACGAAATGTATTCCACGCGCGAAGCGGAGCGCAATCTCATTGAAAAAGGCGCGAGGAAGATCAAAAGATTCGATGACCAAGAGGCGGCGAGGATCATATTGCAGAGCTGGTTGGACCGATCACAAAACATGTAACACGCAGCATGTAACACAAAGCATGAAATTGTTACATGTTACATGTTTTGTGTTACATAAAAATATGTTTTATGATACAATATAGCCATAATCAACAAAGTTATTAAACCTGACATCCTATGCCTGAAACAAAAACAAAACCCTACCTCTCCGTCATTATTCCTGCCTACAATGAAGGCGGACGAAAAGGAAAAGAGCTTCGAAAAAATATGAGCGACATTGCCAAATATCTTGGCAAAAAAGAAATAACCTATGAAGTGGTTGCCGTGAGTGACGGATCAAAGGACAACACCGCCGATGTCTTTCGTGAATTTTCCGGAATGATCAAAAAACTGGTTGTGGTCGACCGAAAAAAGAATCGTGGAAAATGGTATTCGGTCCGGGAAGGATATATGAAAGCCAAGGGGGAATACCGCTTGCTCACCGATGCGGACGGAGCAACGGCAATTGATAATTTAAAAGATTTCTGGCCGTTGATGGAAAAGGGAGAAGATATCATCATTGGGTCGCGTGACTTGAAAGCTGCCAAAATTTTGAAACACCAGCCCAAATGGAAAGAATTTCTGGGTGATATGGGAAATCTTCTCATCCAATTTTTGATGGGACTTCGCGGAATTGACGATACGCAATGCGGGTTCAAAATATTTTCCGAAAAAGCGGTGAAAGATATTGTTCCGCAGATGAAAGTTGATCGTTGGGGCGGTGATTTTGAAATGCTGATGCTCGCGAAGAAAAAGAAGTATAAGATAAACGAAATTCCAGTTGTCTGGGTGGACGCGGGACAGAGCCTTGTTGGCGTGAAAGGATATATCCGGACGCTCACGGAATTGTTCCAGGTGAAGTGGAGAATGATCACGGGGCAGTATAAATATTGAGCACAGAAGAAAAAAGAGCATAAAAAAATACCAAATACAAAAAAGTGGAGGAAAAGAAAAAGACAACTGAAAAAAAACCGCCGGTTTCCCAACTCCGCCAGGATCTGATCACTGGAGACTGGGTGGTGATCGCGCTCGGGCGGGGGAAAAGGCCGGGCGAATTCGCGAAAAAGCGCGATCCCTATCCGCCTCTTGCAGGAGAGTGCCCCTTTTGCTTTCCGGAAAACACGGAGCAGGAAAAAGACGCGCTCATATACCGGCGGGCCGACGGAGACTGGAGTCTTCGCGTGTTTCCCAACAAATTTCCGGCTTTCTCACGGGCAAAAGCGGCGCGTCATTTGGAGGAAGGACCATATTTTGGAATGGACGGGGTTGGATATCATGAACTCATCGTCACGCGCGACCATACGCGCCAGATTGCGCTTCTCGATCCGGTGGAAGTGGCGGAGATCTTGGATGCCTACCAAAGCCGATACATTGATCTGATGAGCAAAAAGTCCGTGAACTATATCGAAATTTTTCACAATCACGGGCGTGAAGCGGGAGCCTCCATCGAGCATCCCCATTCCCAGCTCATGGCAATCCCGGTTGTTTCTCCGGGAGTGAAAATGGAACTTGATGGTGCGGAAATATATCACAAATCAAACCGGAAGTGCGTCTATTGTGCGATCGCCGACTGGGAACTTGAAAGCAAAAAAAGATTGGTTTTTGAAAACGACAATTTTCTGGCCTTTTGTCCATACTCGTCGCGAGCCGCGTTTGAGGTCTGGGTGATGCCAAAAGCGCACAAGCCGTATTTTGAAAGGATCAACAACGAGGAAAAAATTGATTTGGGTGAGGCATTGCAAAAATCAATCGGGGCGATTTATGGAACTCTCGAAGACCCGGCCTACAATTTCTATATCCACACTTCGCCTTGCGATGGAAAAGACTATCCACACTATCACTGGCATATCGAAATTTTGCCTCACACGGCGATCTGGGCGGGATTCGAGCTTTCCACCGGTATAGAAATTTCAACGATCGAACCAGAACGAGCGGCGGAAGAATTAAGAAAAAATATCTAAAATGTTTCATCTCGACTATTCAACCTGGTTTGCCAATTTTCCTCCTGAACTTGCGACATTTCTCATTGCGATGGTTCCAATCAGCGAGCTGCGGGCGGCAATTCCGATCGGGATAAAAATATATCATCTCTCCATCTGGTCGGCTTATCTCTGGTCGGTTTTGGGCAACTTGCTGCCGATGATCCTGATCCTCTTGATTTTGCAACCGGTCGCCGATTTTCTGTCCCGCCATTTTCGGATATTTCACAAGTTTTTCGAATGGCTTTTTGAGCATACCCGGAAAAGGGGAGCGAAAAAATTTGAAAAATGGGGAGAATTTGCGGTTTTCATCCTCACTGCCACGCCTATTCCGCTTCTCGGCGGCTGGACGGGACCGCTGGCGGCGTTTGTTTTCAACATTAAATTGAAAAAATCAATTCCGCTTGTGATTTTGGGCTGTATGGTGGCGGGGATTATAGTCACGGCTCTAACTGTTTGGGTATAAAATTATGTACAAAAAACTCGTAGTCGGAAATTTGAAGATGAATCCTGTGAGCGTGGTTGAATTTGAGCGCTATTTGGATATGCTGGAAAAAGAGCTCAAGGGCAAAGATTTTGAGAAAACGGAAATTGTGATTTGTCCGCCGATTGTATATCTTCAAAAACTATTGGACAGAAAAATTGAAAACGTCAAAGCCGGCGCGCAGGACGTTTTTTGGGAATATCAAGGAGCTTTCACGGGAGAATATTCAGCCGGAATGCTCAAAAGCGTCGGCGCGAATTTTGTGATCATTGGACACAGCGAGAGGCGAAAATATTTCGGGGAAAATGAAGAGACAATCAATCTCAAGCTGAAGGCGGTTCTCAAAAACGGGCTCTCGGCGATTTTGTGCGTTGGAGAAAGCTCGGAGGAGCGAAAAAAGAGCCAGACTTCTCAAGTGCTAAAAAAACAACTAAAGGGATCTCTGGATGGGATAACACCGGGAAAATTGGATTATATCGCCATTGTTTATGAGCCGATTTGGGCGGTCGGTACGGACAATATTCCCACATCGGACGAAATTTTGGAAGCGAAGATAATCATCAAAAAAAATATTGCAGAATTGTTTTCGCCAAAAAGTGCGGAAAAAATCAGATTGCTCTATGGCGGCAGTGTGAAATCAAGTTGCACGAGTGAGGTTTGTCTTGATCCGGCGATGGATGGGGCATTGATTGGACGAGAAAGCCTGATCCCCTATGAGTTTGTGAAAATAGCAAAGATGATAGACAATAATTAGGCTACGAAATACGAATCACATACAAATATACTAATTCGTATATTGGTACTCAATTCGTAATTTGTAGCCAGGTTTAATAAAAATATGTTAGCGAGTGTAAAGGATATTCTTGAGGAGGCCAAGAACAACAACTACGCCGTTGGAGCGTTCAACACTTCGAATATGGAAGTGACGCAGGCGATCATCCGGGCGGCTATCAAAAAGAATACGCCCGTCATCATACAGGCAACTGCCAAGACCCTTGATTATGCGGGAGACAAAGTTATCATCCAGCTGATCAACGCGATCATCGAACAAGAATCGGCCAGTATTCCGATCGGGTTTCATCTTGATCACGGCAGGGATTTTGATACCTGCTTACGGGCGATCGAATTGGGGATGAAATCAGTAATGATGGATGCTTCTCGCTACGACTTGCGGGAGAATATGGCTATGACGAAAAGAGTTGTTGACTACGCGCATCCGAAAGGCGTCATTGTTCAGGCCGAGCTCGGAAAGGTGGCATATCTTGCCGAGATGGAATCAAATCCGGACTGGGACAAACTCATGACAAACCCTTTGGAAGCAAAATGGCTCATTGAAGAAACGGGCGCGGACGCTTTGGCGGTGTCGATCGGAAACGCGCATGGTTTTGCGAGAGAACGGCCGGAGCCGGATTGGGCAAGACTCGAAGAAATACACAAACTTATTCCGGATACGCCGCTTGTTTTGCATGGTGCGAGCGATTGGGTGAACCACAAAGTGAAAGAAGCAGTGAAGAGAGGGATCGTCTGCTTCAATATTGATACGGATATCAAGATCGCCTTCAATAGGGTCGTTTGCAAATTGACAAGTGACCGATGCAGTTTTGTCGATCCAAGAGAGCTTTTAGGTGAAGCAAGAGAAGCAGTGCAGCGAGTTGTTGAGGAAAAAATTGACTTGTTTCGCAACGCGTAGTCCTAAGTTTTGCAAAAAAAATGCCAAAACAAATAAACTCGCAACTTGTTCGGCGGCTGAAATATTTTTCCCGGATTTTGGGCGGGATGGTTTTTTTGATTGGTTTTTTGGCGCTTGCTGGGTGGCAATTTGATCTCATTTTTTTCAAAAGAATTGTTTCCAGCTTGCCGATCATCGCTTCAAATACGGCTTTCTCTTTTTTTCTTGGAGGAATAGTTTTGTTTTTGATCGCCGATCAGCAAGCGGGAGAAAAAAAATATCTGACGATTATTTCTCGTATTTTCTCTTCACTTATCGCTTTTGTCGGACTTTTCACTCTTTTTGAATATCTTTTTGGAATCAATCTCGGGATCGACCGATTGCTTTTTGCCGGAGTGCAGGGTGAAAGTGCGGTGAGGATGTCTCCTCAAAGCGCCTTCAATTTTTTGATGACGGGCGTCTCACTTCTTTTCATCGCCGGACAAGAAAAAGAAAAAGTGAAAGTGAGTCAAGTTATCATCCTTCTCGCCGGAGCAGTTTCTCTGGTTTCTTTATTTGGATTTATCTACAACATTTCCAGTTTTTATACAATCTCTCCCTTCAAAGGTATGGCGGCGCATACGGCTGTGGCCTTTGTTGTGATGTTTTTCGGAATTCTTTTGGCCAATTCAGAAATTGGGTTCATGCGCATATTCGTGATCCGTGGACTTTCCGGTCTTGCGGCGCGGCGTTTGTTTTTTGTTCTCGTATTCGTAATCGTTGCGGAAGTTTTGGCGACGATCGGGCGACGTATAAATGCTTATGATTATTCTTTTGAACTGCTGATTCATCTTTTTGTCATTGTAGGATCTTTCGTCTACCTCATATTTTTTGCTTTTCGGTCGCTTGATGAATTGGGAAAAATGGAAACAAGTCTCGCCAAAAGCCAAGAGCTTGACCAAGCAAAAACGGAATTCGTGGGACTGGCGTCGCATCAGCTTCGCACGCCGCTCACGGCTGTTTCTTGGTTCACGGAGATGCTTCTCAAAAAAGACTTCGGCAATCTCAATGAAAAACAAGAAGATTATCTTAGTGAAATATATGCCGGCAACCAGAAGATGATCGATCTGGTGGACGATCTGCTGAACACTTCGCGGATCGATATGGGGACGATCAAAGTGAAACCGGAACTCATCAATTTGGTTGAAATAATGGAGAGTATTTTGAGCGAATTCTTGCCTCAAATAAGCCAAAAAAACATAAGCATAGAAAAAAAGTTCAGCCGAAATCTGCCGCTTGTGAAAATTGATCCCGAGCACTTAGAGATCGTATTCCAAAATATTCTTTCCAATGCCGTGAAATACACGCCTCCCAAAGGAAAGATCGCAATTGAAATGCGAAGGCAAAATTCCCATATTCTGGTGAAAATAGCGGACAACGGCTGGGGCATTCCGGCTGCACAGCAAAAGAAAATATTTACAAAACTCTTCCGGGCTGATAATGTAAGGAAGAAGGATACCGAAGGAACTGGGCTCGGCCTCTATATCGCGCGGTCGATCATCAAAAAATCCGGCGGAAAGATCTGGTTCGAATCAAAAGAAAACAAAGGGACGACTTTTTATATAACTCTTAAGGCATCCCGTTAGACATGGTCTCGGGATTGTAAATTACATAAAAGTTTATTATTAAAATTAAAAAATATGTCTAACGGGATAAAAAAAACCATCCTCATCATCGAAGACGAGTTGCCGATGCTCAAAGCTCTTTCGGACAAATTCGCTCTTGAAGGTTTTGAAATTTTGGAAGCGAAAGACGGCGAAGAAGGTCTGAAAGCAGCCACTTCCAAAAAACCGGATCTCATCATCCTCGACATATTCATGCCGGTGATGAACGGAAAAGTGATGTTCGAAAAATTGCGCGCGGACGAGTGGGGAAAAACGGTGCCCGTCATCATACTCACCAATCTCAATCCGGATGACAAAACACTTGACGCTCTCATGAAAAACGGCCCGTCGTACTATTTCATCAAATCAAAGTGGAAGTTGGAAGAATTGGTCGAAAAAGTGAAAAAAGAATTGGGCACGGAATAATTTCAAATTTTATCTTTAAAATTTAATATTTTAAACAAATCCAATGAACCAAAAACAATCCGGTTCCGGCCTCATCTTCGCGGTAGTGCTTCTTTTCGTCATCCTCGGCATGGTCGTCACCCTTTCCAGCATCACAGTGCTTGAAACAAAAATGAGCCAAAAGACCAAATCCTCCGTTGGTGCTTTCTACAACAGCGAAGCTGGAGG
>JBAZUC010000040.1:0-6968 GCA_041661585.1 Parcubacteria group bacterium | reverse complement strand
AAAAACGAATATGGAAATCGTGAAAAAAATTCTCGAACTTCTCAACCAGGGCGAAGAGATGATAGAATACGTGAAGGATCGTCTCGGCCACGACCGCCGCTATGCCATCGATTTTTCAAAGATAAAAAACGAACTTGGGTGGCAGCCACGGACTAGTTTCGAGGATGGAATGAAACAAACGGTCGAATGGTACAAAAACAACGAAAGCTGGTGGCGCGACGTGAAAAGCGGGGAATATCAAAAATATTATGAAAAGCAGTATGGGAAATAAAAGAAAAATTTTGCTTAGTCTAACTACGACCAATGAAAATTCCAAAGCATCGAATTGGAAGGAAAAAATTCAAGAAATAAACCAGTTAAAAATAGAAGAAATTGCGTTTTTTCCGACCTGTCTCAAGCAAAAGGAAAGAAAGGATCTGTATAAATACCTTGAAAATTCAAATATAAAGAAAATTTCGCATGTTCATATCAGAACTGACTTCGAAGAATGGGAGCTGGCCTATTTTGTCCGATGCTTCGGAACAGAAATTTTCAATATTCATCCGATGCCGAAGGCGTTGAAGTGGAAAAATACCAAGTATTGGAAAAATCTATTCTTCGAAAACATGTATCATTATCCGAAACCAAACAGCCGGGACTTGTTCACAAAAGAAGCGTTTAAAAAATACTCAATTACCGGAGTTTGTCTTGACTTGTCTCATCTGGTTTCAGAAAAAAAGATTTTTCCGAAAAATTATTCGAAGACGGTTGAGCTAATAAAGAAGCATAAAATTGGCTGCAATCATATATCCGGACTGAAAAGCAAACTTTATAAAGAAAAGCATAGCGGATTGATGATATATGAAACACATTTTCTCGAATCTTTGAATCAGCTGGAATATTTGAAAAGCCTGCCTATTGAATATTTTTCTGATATAATCTCAATTGAACTTGAAAATTCATTCAAAGAGCAGTTGGAGGCCAAAAAGTATATCGAAAACATAATTAATAGCAAAAAATAATGGCAAAACGCATTCTCATCATCGGTTCCCATGGAATGCTCGGACAAGATCTCGTGCGCGCTTTTGACGCTGACCAAGGCTGGGAAGTTTTTGCGTATGACCGTGATCAGATCGACATCACATCAGTTGACAGTCTGTGCGAGAAGGTCGAGGAAGTGAGGCCGGATGCGGTGATCAATGCGACGGGATACAATGCCGTGGATAAATGCGAGTCGGATGAAATTGAATTTGAACTGGCCAAAAAGATCAACGGATATGGCCCGGGGATTTTGGCGAAAATTTGCTCTGATATGGACATCCCGCTTGTCCACTTCGTGAGCGACTATGTTTTTGACGGGGAAAAAGAGGAATACGTGGAAAGCGACAAACCAAGTCCGATCAGCAATTATGGCCGGTCAAAACTTCTTGGGGAAGAAGAGATCCAAAAGAATACGGAAAAATTTTATTTGATTCGAACGTCAAAACTTTTTGGAAAGCCTGGCATTTCTCCGATGTCCAAGAAAAGTTTTTTTGATACGATGATCGCGCTCGCGAAAGACAACAGCGTTTTGAAAATAGTCGACGAAGAAAAAAGCTGTTTCACCTATACGCCTGATCTCGCGCAAGAAACAAAAAAAATAATCGAAGAAAAAATTCCGTTTGGAATATATCATGTCGTCAATGAAGGCGCTTGTACGTGGTATGAAGCGGCTTGCGAACTGTTCAGTCTCGCAAAAATGGACGTGGAAGTGCTTCCGGTCGGCTCCAGCGAATTTCCACGCCCGGCCAAGCGTCCGAAATCGTCAGTATTACTGAACACAAAATTGAAACCGCTCCGAAATTATAAAGATGCGCTTGCAGAATATTTGAAAGAGTCTGGCTTGACGGGACTCGCGAAAAAATAATTTTTTGTAATTTGCAATTGCTATGAACAAGATGAAAGGCATTGTTCTTGCCGGAGGGACGGCGACAAGGTTGTTTCCGCTCACGGCGACGACCTCGAAACAGCTTCTGCCGGTGTATAACCGCCAGATGATCTTTTATCCCCTCAATGTTTTGGTGAAAGCGGGGATCAAAGATATTTTGATGATCGTCACGCCCGAGCATTCTGGCCAGTTTGTCAATCTGCTTGGACGAATTTTTGAGCGGCATGACGTGCACCTCGAATTCAAAGTGCAGAGCGTTCCGCGCGGACTCGCGGATGCGTTCATTTTGGGAGAAAATTTCATTGACAACAACAATGTGGCGATGATCTTGGGGGACAATATTTTTGAGGACGATTTTTCGGATATTATCAAGAATTTCAAGAAGGGCGGTCATGTTTTCGCCAAAAAAGTGCCGGATCCGGAAAGATACGGTGTCGTGAAATTTGATGAAGCAGGAAAAGCTATACAAATTGTCGAAAAGCCGGTGGAATGGATCAGTGATTATGCCATTCCAGGTCTTTATGTTTTTGACAACAAGGTATCCGAAATCGCAAAAAAATCAAAACCTTCTGAGCGCGGGGAAATTGAAATAACGGATCTTATGAATTTCTATCTTGAGAAAGGGGAATTGCAAGTAAGCCCGATCAAAGGTGAATGGCTTGACGCCGGAACGTTTGATACGTTGCTCGAAGCGGGACGGATCGTGAAGGAAAAAGAAATATACAAAAATTTTGATCCGCAAATCGAGCGTGCGATCGAAGAATTCAACGCGGAAATCAAAACAATCGCCAAAAAACAATTATTATAAAATTCCATGAAGATCAAAAAAGCCATCATTGCTGTTGCCGGTTCTGGAACCCGATTTTTGCCGGTGACCAAAGCCATGCCCAAGGAAATGTTGCCGATCGTCGACAAACCGATCATTCAATTGGTCGTTGAAGAGCTTGTTGAAGCCGGAATTGAAGACATCATTCTCGTCACCAAATGGGACAAAAAACCCCTCGAGGATCATTTTGACCATTCCTGGGCATTGGAAAACGAGTTGGAAAAAGCGGGTAAAACGGAAAGACTGGAGGCAGTGAAAAGGGTCGCGGATATGGCCAATTTCATCTATGTCCGGCAAAAGGGGCCGTACGGAAACGGCACGCCGGTGCTTTCAGCCGCCAGTCTTGTTGATGACGAGCCATTTGTGTTTGTTTGGGGGGACGATCTGGTGAAATCAAAAGTTTCTTTCACGAAACAAATGGTTGAAGACTTCGAAAAAAATGGCCACCCGATGATCGGCGTGCAAAAAGTGGCGCGCGAAGATGTTGTGCGATATGGGATCGTGAAATTGCGCGAAGGGACAAATGAGATTGAAGATATCATCGAAAAACCATCAATTGAAGAAGCGCCGTCGCGCTTGGCGGACTTCGGGCGGATGATTTTGAATCAAGATATCATCAATGTTCTCAAAGAAACTTCTCTTGGAAAAGGGAATGAACTTTGGATCACGGATGCGATCAAAAAATATGTCCAAAACGGCGGAATTTTTTTGGCGAAAGAGATCGAAGATGGTGAATGGCTCACGACAGGCGATCCGCTCAACTATTTGAAAGCCGTGCTCGCCTATGCCGCAGAAAGAAAAGATATAGGCCAAGAGCTCAAAGTTTACACGCAGAAATTGTTTCGCTAGATTTGTTTGAAATAAAAAAAGGCCTTGCACGGGCAAGGCCAAAAGGGTGATAACGCTACGCGCAAATGCTGGAGCAGCGCCTAGAGCATCGGTACATCGGCATAGTATTTTTTAAATGAAGCCGCAACCTTAACTTCTAGTCTGGGTGCACCCTCTCGTCTCTCTGCTACTTACCGCAAGAGCTTGTTTCCCGACTTCCTCCTTAAGTCGGCTGTCTTGGATAAAGAGAGGCTTTTGCGCTATCACCTGATAATATTGTACCAAAATGAAAATCGCTGTCAATGCCGCTGACCTTGACCATTTCCGGATCGACGGGACGCGGATATATATCCAGAATCTTCTCAAAAATTTCGGCCTCGAGGACACAAGAGACCGATTTTTGATATATCACAAAAGCAAGTTCAACTCCCAGCTGACTTTTCCCAAATTTGAAAATTATAAGATTATCGAAAAACCTTTTCCGTTTTGGTGGACGCAGACAAGGTTCGCTTGGGAAATGTGGCGCAGCGCGCCGGATATTCTTTTCATGCCGATGCACTCGCTCCCATATCTCCGGTCAAAAAAGACAAAAACCGTCGTCACGATCCACGATCTCGCCTTCAAATTTTTCCCGGATCATTTTCCCAAAAAAGATCTGCGACGGCTCAACTTTTTCACCGATTATGCCGCGGCCAACGCTGACAAAATTATTGCCATTTCAAACTCGACCAAAAATGATCTGCTGAAAATTTATCCGAAAATAAAAGAAAATAAAATCAAAACAATTTATCACGGATACGATAAAAAATTGTTTAATGAAAATATATCAAGAGAACAGATAAAAAAAATAAATACCAAATATAATTTGCCAGATACCAGATATCTCATCTTTGTCGGCACTATCCAGCCTCGCAAAAATATCGAAACATTGCTTGAGGCTTTCAAAATATTGCGGCGCAAAGAAGCGCAAAAAGATCTGAATCTTGTGATCGCGGGATGCGAAGGATGGCTCGCAGGGCCGATCGTCGAAAAAATAAAAAATACTCCGGGCACGATCATGACCGGAGTATTCGAAACGAAAGATTTGCCTTCACTTATCGCGGGCGCGACAGCCTTCGTTTTGCCTTCGCTCTATGAAGGTTTTGGCTTGCCTGTGCTCGAAGCGATGGCCTGCGGAACTCCTGTTGTCGTGGCAGACAATTCCAGTCTGCGAGAAATAGTTGGCTCGAGCGGACTAATGTTTCAAGCAAAAAATATTGAGCAATTGACTCAAACATTGCAAAGTATTCTTGAAGACAATCACCTGAAAAGCGCTTTGCGCGAAAAAGGCTTGGAGCGAGTGAAAAGTTTCAGCTGGGAAAAGTGCGCCAAAGAAACGCTGGAATTTTTGCGTTTTTGACCTATTTTTCTTTTATCAGGATATTTTCCGCTCCGATCAGAAGGGGAATAGAAATGACGACCACGACCGCGATTTGCCAAATTTGCATCTTATAAAGGCTCAAAACAAGCATCATCGCGATTGTGAAAAGAATGATGTTCAAAAGATTGCGCGATATTGCTTGAAATTTCGATTTCTCGGTGGTTTTGAAAGACTTCCCAAATTCAGCGAAAAAAAATCCAATGATGAAAATGATCGCCAAGAGATATTTTGGATCGAAATGAGAGCTCACGATTCCCGGCAAGATAAGCTCCGGGATGATCAGCAGGAAATATGTGATCACCAAAGAAATAAGCAGGTCTTTGGTCAGTTTGTAAGAATATTTTTGCCACATAGGATTATTGCTTGAAAAAATATCGATTCAAAGCTGATGCTGCAATGGTCTGAAAGGAGCTTTTGACGGTTGCCGCTCCCCGTTCGGAAAAAAAGCGGATTCGGGAATTGTCTGGATGCACGCTCTCAAGAGCGCAATTTTCGGGAAATTTCACCGAAAAAGAATAATATCGCCCAAGGCCGGAAAGCATAGTGGCGTCAAAGCGGCAGGAAACACTGTTTTGCGAGCCGGAAGCCTTGCATTTTGCGACATTTTCCTCGTTCAAGTCGCTCACAGGAATGGAATAGCTTTTCGGCCAGACTTTGTCAAGCAGTTCCTTGCTGGCGATCGGATATTTCTCCCCGTCAAAGAATATGAAAAGTTGATGTGAAGGAAAGGCTTGGAAAATTGTTCCGTCCGGATGAGGAAGTGACCACAAAAATACTTTTGGATCGGAGTCGGGAAGCAGATCGAGATCTGATTTCTGGACTTCGACCAAGTTGTCGAAGCTATATCCGAAAGCCTCAAAAATTTCGGGACCCGGAAAGAGTATTTTTTGTCCGCGACTCACCAGAAAGACCTCGTTGGTGGGCTTGAGATGCAGGAGGGAACCGTTTGGAAATTTTGTTTTGTTTGAATCAAAAATGATATCATGCAGCCGGTTTTCGTCTGTGATCGTTTCTCCCGTAGGAGCCATGAATGCCTGATAGGTTTTTTGGAGAGCCACTTCTGCATTTGAAGCCTGGCAGTTTCCCTTTTCATTTTTTTTGAAATTCATTGAAAGCTCAATATAGCGATAACTGCGAAGCGGGAAAACGCCAAAGAAAATCTTTTTCCCTTCCGTATCTTTTGTGATTTCGAATTTGGAAAGCTTTGGATCACTCGGATAGAAATTGTAGGTGTCAACGGGAAACAAAACCAGATACATTCCGACAACCACAACCAAAGCGGGAATGGCAAAAATTGCGATTCGGACAACTTTATAAATTTTTTCCATTTTTTCTTCGCGAAGAGGCATATGTTTCATGTTAGCTGAATAAGCCAAATGAGTCAAAATAGAAAAAATTGTCAAGTTGCGGGATTTTAGCTATAATTCAATTCAGATATGGCATTTTTCTCAAAAATATTTCAGCGGCGAAGCGGGACCGGATACGCGCTAGCTCTTGATATTGGAACGGAAGTCGTGAAGGCGCTTGTTTTCAAAATCGACGAGGAGGCGGAAAAAGGAATCGTCGTTGGCGTCGGGCGGGTGCGCCAGAAATTGGGAGACATGCAATCGGGAGCAGTCAGCGATATATCGGGCGTTGTATCTTCGTGCGAACGGGCGATCGCGGCGGCCGAAGAAATGGCCGGCGTGAAAAGGGTGGAGCAGGCAATCATCGGGATCGCGGGAGAACTTGTGAAGGGATCAACCACCACCGTTCACTATGAGAGATTGAAACCAGAAGTCCGAATTGACCTGCCGGAGCTCAAGAATATCGTTCAAAAAGTGCAGTGGAAGGCCTTTGACCGCATCCGGCAGCAACTTGCTTGGGAAACAGGACACAATGAGATCGATGTGAAGCTCATCAACGCCGCGATCGTGGATGTCCGCATCGACGGCTATCGAGTGACCAACCCCCTTGGATTTCAGGGGCGGGATGTTTCGATCGGTATT
>JBAZUC010000039.1:0-7039 GCA_041661585.1 Parcubacteria group bacterium | reverse complement strand
TTCCGGAAGCGGTTGTGAATTTCATCGCGCTTCTCGGCTGGAATCCGAAAACAGAGCAGGAGATATTTTCTCTTGACGCGCTTGCGGAAGAATTTGATGTGGCGAAACTCAACAAGGCCGGAGCGATCTTTGATCTGGAAAAGTTGGATTGGATGAACGGCCTCTATATCCGCGAAAAAAATATAAAAGATTTGGTCGAACTTTGCCGTCCGTATCTTGCAGAGTACGAAGAAAAATTGTCCGGCGAATATCTTCAAAAAATTGTTAGCGTGGAAAGAGAGCGGATGAAAAAACTTTCGGATATTGCCGAAAACACTGAATTTTATTTTGACGCGCCGGAATATGACAAAAAAATATTGAAATGGAAAGAAATGAGCGATGACGATTTGCAAAAGTCCCTTCAAAAATCTCTGGAAATATTTTCTGGCACCGAAGAAGGGGATTGGACGCTCGACAATATAAAAGATAAACTGATGGCCGTGGCTGACCCAAAGAATAGGGGAGAGCTGCTCTGGCCTTTGAGGGTGGCGCTCACCGGAAAAGAAAAAAGCCCGTCGCCGTGGGAAGTGGCGTGGGTGATAGGAAAAGAGGAAAGTGTTAAGAGAATTAGTAGCGCCATAGAGTTGGCAAAAAATTAAAACAGTGAATATAAAAAATTTCAAATTTCAAATTTCAAATTTCAAATTTAGGTATCGCTACGCGATGACAGTTTTTTGTTTTATTCTTATTTTCCTGGCTGCAAATTTCATTGCAAAAAATTCATTCGCCCAAAGCACCCCAAGCAATAGTGGTACAACCGCCCCTTCGGCCACAAATGCCGCCGATCAGCAGCAGATTCAGGACAAACAGCAGCAGATCCAAGATCTCGAGCAGAAGGCGGAGAACTATCGCCAGATGATCGAACTCAATCAAAACAAAGCCCAGACGCTTGGAAATCAGATAAAGCTGATGGAAGGGCAGATTTCTTCACTTGAGCGCGATGTGGCAAGCATTCAGCAGAAAATCGACTCCACGGAGCAAGATATCGGCTCGCTCTCAACGCAAATCGAAACAAAGAGAAAAGATATCGAAGGGCAGAAAATTGTTTTGGGGCAGCTGCTTCAAGCCTATTATGAAAACGATCAGGATACCCTCGCGGAAATGCTTCTCAAGAATTCGAGCTTTTCCGAATTCATGAATCAAACGGAATATATCTCCCAGACCGGATCAAAAGTCGATGAAGTTTTGAGTTCCATCACGGACGCGAAAAATATTTTGGAGGGAGCGAAAAAAACGCTCGAGGCAAAAAACGAACAACAAAAAGAGCAAAGAGGGAATATAGCCCAAAAGAAAATGGCGCTCGACGGTGAACAAACAACAAAGGAACAGTTGCTGGCCGATACGAACGGAGAGGAACAAAAATACCAGCAGCTTCTTCAACGCGTGGAACAGCAAAAGCAAGGTCTTCTCGGAGATATCGATGAATTGAGCCAGCAGAAAAGTTCCGATCTCGCGGCCGTTGAAGCGACGCTCAAAAAACCAAAATCTGGACTGGCTTCCACGAGCTGGTATTTCAATCAGCGCGATTCACGCTGGGGCGACCAGGGGATCGGATATTCCAATACTCTCATGAAAAGTTATGGCTGCGCGGTGACGGCAGTGGCAATGGTCTTCAACTATCACGGAGAAAATATCAATCCGGGAACGCTTGCCAAACAGCCGATCTTTTCACACGATCTCATCGTCTGGCCGAAATCGTGGAAAGGCATCAATCTTGCTTCTTCGAACGCGCATGGAAACATTAATTGGAATGTTATTGACACTGAAATAAAAAACAAAAATCCGGTCATTGTCTTCGTGCGATCCACAAAGAGGGGAGCGGGACACTACGTGGTCATTCATGACAAAGATAAAAACGGTGATTATGTCGTTCATGATCCATACTGGGGAGCCAATATATTCTTAAGCTCGACGCGGGCATATGTCGGAGCCTTGTACGGAAGCGGCACGACGGTCGATCAGATGATCATCTATCATTAGAATTTTCAAGGCTGGCTCGAAAGAAGTCGTTGAGCTAAAACTAGCTTTTGCGATACGAAGTGTCGCAAAAGGAACGTTGTGCGACGTTGTATATCAACCCCGACTTCTACTTCCCTCCCGAAAATATTGGGAAAATTGAATAAAAGAAAAACTTATTTTTTCCATAACAAAAGCCCCCGCTCTATCTTGGCGGGGGCTTGATTGCATCTGCAGGCGTGTATATATGGAAAAATTATTTTTTCTTTTTCTTGGTCGCGGCCGCTTTTTTGGTCTTCTCCGGTGTCTTCTTAGACCCTTTTTCGGCTTTCGACCTATAATCCTCAATTGCTCGCTTCAAAGCGCCTTCTGCGAGGTTTGAGCAGTGCATCTTGGCGGGCGGAAGACCTTCAAGCTCATCAGCGACGCTCTGGCGCGTGATTTTGAAGGCATCGTCTAAACTTTTTCCTTTGGCCATTTCCGTGACCATCGATGAGGTCGCGATCGCAGCAGCGCATCCCAAAGTTTCAAATTTGATGTCGGAAATAATTTCCTTGTCCCGTCCATTGCGGGATTTGTTTTTTGTTTTCTTGACCTTGATATACATCGTCATGATGTCGCCACAAGTCGGATTTCCGACCGTGCCAAAACCGTCCGGGTTTTTCATCGACCCCTGGTTCTTCGGCTTCATGAAATATTGGAGAACTTTTTTTGAATACATAAATTTATTTCCCTGCGATCTTGCGTAGTCTCGCGACAACATCCTTCAGGGTTTTGATAAAATGATCAACTTCTTGTTTGGTCGTATATTTTCCGAGCGTCACGCGCAGGCTTCCGTGACTTTCTTCTTCACCGAGGCCAATGGCGAGCAAAACATGAGACGGGCGAAGGTCGCCTGATGAGCAGGCGCTGCCCGTTGAAACGGCAATTCCTTCCATATCGAGTCCCAAAAGCATTCCCTCACCTTCCACGTCCTTCAAAATAAAATTGGCGTTGTTGGGAATTCTTTTCATTCTCGATCCGTTGAGACGCGCGCCCTTGATCTCCTTCAGAACGCTGGTGATCACGTGGCTCTGCAATTTTTCGACGATCTTGCAATTCCGCGCCCTTTCCTTTTGAGCAAGTTCAAGAGCGGCTCCAAATCCGGCGATTCCCGGGACATTGAGCGTTCCGGAGCGCAAGTTGAATTCGTGTCCTCCACCGTCTTGGATCCTTTTCAGGGGCGTATTTTTGCGGATATAGAGAAGTCCCACTCCTTTTGGACCGTATATCTTGTGCGCCGAGGCAGTGAGAAGATCCACACCCAAATTGTTCACGCGGCAATCGAGATAGTTCACTGCTTGCACTGCGTCAGTATGAAAAAGAATTTTTGTTTCCCGGCCAGCGTTTTCTTTTGCGATCAGTTTCCCAATATCCTTCACTGGCTGGATTGTTCCGATCTCATTGTTGGCGTACATGATGGAAACCAGTGCCGTATTCGGTTTGATATTTTTCTTCACATCACTCACGCTGATCACGCCATCTTTCCCGACGGGCAGATAGGTCACTTCGGCCATCCCCTGCTCTTCAAGTTTTTTGCACGACGCAAGAACGCAGGAATGTTCGAACGCGGTCGTCACGATATGCGGTTTGATTTTTTTTCCGCTAAAGTGAGAAATGAGGGCGATCATCGCGCCTTTCAGGGCAAAATTGTTGCTTTCCGTCGCGCCCGAGGTGAAAACGATCTCTCCCGGTTCGCATCCGAAAAAATCCGCGGCTTGCGCGCGCGCCTTTTCGACAGCCTCACTCGCCTCTCGCCCAAAGGAATGCAGCGATGAAGGATTGCCGAATTTTTGCGAGAAAAAAGGCTTCATTGCCACAAAAACCCGCGGGTCGACGGGGGTTGTGGACGCATAGTCAAGATATATTTTTCGTTTTTTCATCCCGTTAGAAATTAATGCGACAATTTCGTATATTTTTAGCCCGTTATTCCACCATTTTTACTAAATTTCTAACGGGACCAGTATGACATAATACTAGGCTCTGCCGCGATTTCTTGCAAGTTTTACAGAGCTATTTCAAACCGTGCTCCGCGAAACATTTTTCATATTTCTGATCCATTTGGGCCAAGTGATCTTCGAGCCAGTCTTTCAAAAAATAGACGATGCTGCCATAAAAATCAATTTCCTTCCCGCCTTCCGTGTTTTCTATTCTCTTGATCTCATCTCTCATTTCCTGATGTTTCTGTTTGTGTTCAGCTGCGCCTTCATAATTGAACTCGTCGAAATATTTTTCTTCCGTGGCAAAATGTCTTTCCGCATAATCCGGAATAAGCCGAAAAAGATCTTTCAGCTCTTCCCGGCTTTTGCCTGCCACGATGGCGTTGTTTAGATCGTTCAAAAGCGAAATGAAATATTTGTGCTGGTCGTCGATCTCTTCCACGCCAACGCTATATTCGTCTTTCCATTCAATTTTCATGGATTTTGATCAAAAATTATGAATTTATCATTCTTTAATTAACTCTAATTTCTCAGTTTTTTTCAATTTCTTGATCCGTGCTTCTTCTTTTGAGGCCGCAGACCGGTTTTTAAATTTTTTCGAATAGACTAGTTTGACCGGCCGGCGAGCGCAGGTATATTTCGCGCCCAGCTTTGTGCCGCCGTGCTCGGCAATTCTTCGTTTCAAATCAGTGGTGATCCCAGTATACAAAGTTTTGTCAGCGCACTCAAGGACGTATAAGCAGTATATTTTTTTTAGATTTTCAGAAAAAAATTTGTCCGGGTTGAGGAAATTTTTGAAGTCTTTCAACTTCACGCTGCCGCGGCTCAGGTCAATGTGAAGATGCGGAGCCGTTGTCAGTTTTCCGGTGTTGCCTGTGAGTCCCAATATCTCCCCTGCTTTGTATTTTCCAAGCGGTGACATTTTTGAAAGATGCATAAAACGCAAAACAAGCGGACCGTATTTTCTGTTTTTGAATCTGGCATGAATGGTGTTTCCGCCTTCGGGAAAATCACCAGCAACAAAAACTTCGCAGCCGGCGGGAGCGCATATGGGCGTTCCTTCGGGCACGATATAGTCCGTGCCGAGATGAAACGAAGAATAGAAAGTCTTCTCGCCGAACCGATATCCCCGCCTCAACCGCTTCCAATTTTTCAAGGGATATTGCATATTTGTTTCCTAATGTTTCGGTTGGAATTTAGAATTTTGGAATATACGCGATGTAGTTTGTGTCCCAATCGTCAAGCTCCACATTTTGCGATTTGAGAATCATTTCTTTTTTGCTTGCTTCTTTGATGACAGTCAGTTTCTTTTTTGTATAATCCATAGGCGAGACGATCACGGTCTGCTCGATTGTTTTTGGTCCCATTTTTTCATACAAAAATTTTTTCAAGCTTTGCTGATCATCGAATTTCCTGAATTCCCAAATTTCCGGATCAAATTCTCCGTTTGCCATTCCCCAAAGTTCGAGATATTCGCTCAAATGAGGCGTTGTTTCGTTCCTTCCTCCAAAGATCGCCGCACCGGGATCATATTGGACCAAGCTTTGCAATTTCATTTCAATATCCTTGTCGGTCCCCTCTTTGATCTCATCAAGCGTCAGATGTCCTTTGTTGATGGCGGTTTGCATCAGATGCCGCATAGCCGCACGCTGCCGGCGGTGTACCGGATTGAGATAGACGTCTCTCATCATCTCTGCTCTTCTCTCAAGAAGTTCCTGCCAAGGCTCAATGCCGCTGACGACTATTTTGTTTTTTTCTTTGTCAATTCCGGCCAAACTTTGAATGAGGCTTGCTCCGTTGTCGGGATAGATCGGTCGCTGGATCATTTCGCTGTCCACAACCAGATAGGACAAGGTGTCAAAAGAGCTTTGGATCGTTCCCAGATATCCTTCCTCAGCCACGACCTCAGCCACTTTCTCGGGACTAACGCCGTTTTTTGTCAAAACTTGATTTACACGGCTTTTTTTGTCTTGAATAGCTGCTATTCCCCTTGTTTCATGATCACCGTGGCCTTTGTTTTCCAAAAAATAGTCTCCGATGTGCGAAAGGGCCGGGTGGCCGATATCATGGACCATTCCCGCCGCAAAAGCGACCAGAATTTCCTCATCGGAAAGACCAAGCTTGACGCCGGCGAATTTGGCAAGTTCCGCGCAAAGCTCTCCGTGTTCGAAACGAGTATGGAAAGCCGGCTGAAAAACTTGAGCTCCTCCTCCGGGCTGTGCCTTGTCATATACATTTGCTGTTCCGGCCAGCTGCCTGAGCATTTTCAGCCTTTCGATCTCAGGGGTTTCTTTGAGCTCCTTGAAAAAAGACTCATATTTTTTTTCAAAATCGACAAGTCTCTGCGTCTCTGCCTCATCCAGAGCGCTCGCTTTGAGCATTGTCTCTCTCCGCTGGGCAATATCAATCTTTCCATGTTTTTTCATGAATTCGTGGGCTTCAAATATTTCACCTAAGATTTCGGGAGGCAATTCTATGGGCATAATTTGAGATTATTGTTTTTTCTTCTGTTGCGCTGGAGGTTCAGTGAACCGTGGCTCCAAGACGCTCCAGATCCGTCAGCAAACGGCCAAAGGACACAAGTTTCTTCTGGACAATGGACGATGAAACCTTGCGGTCCTTCAACAGTTCTTGCTGCTGTTGGCGAAGTGACTTCAGCAATTCGGAAAATATTTCATTCTCAACGGCAGTAACATCAGAACCCAGGTCAAAATCCATATTGTTCAGCAGATTCTCGAGTTCCTCGCGCTTGAGGCTGAGAAAAAATACCGGGACATTTTCCATCTTTGTCCGGCGGAGCTGGCCAGCCTCAAGACCCATCCCATAGCTGATCTTGGCTCCCTCTCCCCGGGCGACCTTCTTCATTTTTTCTTTTTTTTCATCGGTTCTCTTTCCGTCACCGCCCTCGTGAACCTCGTCGAAGGCGCAAATGACTTCTCCGGTCCGCTTGTTCAAAATGATGTTGTCGACTCCGTCATAGTCATCAATTGTCGCGGAGCGAACCACAAGAAAATCATCACCGAGGATCTTGACGAGAAGCGCCGTGATCGCCATCTCCATCTGGC
>JBAZUC010000038.1:0-7580 GCA_041661585.1 Parcubacteria group bacterium | reverse complement strand
ATTCTCAAAATTTCCGTTTCCGCGCTCGCCGCCGGCCTTGTTGCCCAAGTCGCGAAATATCTGATCGAGCCCCATATCAATCTGGACACCTTTCTTGGCGTTTTCTGGCAAATGCTTTTCGCGGGAGGCCTCGGCCTCGCAACCTATTGCATCCTCGCACGCATTTTCAACCTCGAAGAATTCCACTATCTCAAAAAAATCTTCTCGGGGCGAATTTTCCGCCTCCGAGAGCCCCTCCCTGAAGACCCGACGGAAGCAAGCGGGATTTAGGCTTATACGAGGGGATAATTTCGCAAAGAAGTCCTCATCTTTACAAACATCATTTTATTGTATATACTTTTAATAAAATTGAGTTATTATTAATAGCGCCAGAGAGAGCGCACAAAAATATGCTGGAGCAAAAAAATGTAATACCGCCACCAGAAAAGCGGCTGGCAGAAGGGATGATGTCGGAGAGGATGAAAAAACAATCAGAAGTTCGCGCACAAATCCTTGGGGTGAGCTCATATTTATTAGCTGCTGGAGTTTCCGAGGAATTAATAAATGAAGCCCTGAATAAAGCCGAAAAGATAATCGAGGAAAAATTTACGAGCTTGGAAAAAGAAGACCCTTTAGCCTTGCTATCAGGAATTTATGGAGAAGTAGCCCTGACAGAAGACGAAAAGGCGTTTTTCGAAGAACAACATAAAAGAAATCAAGACGGAATGCAAGATAGCATGAAAGAATATAAAAATTTAGATGTACTGTATTTTACTGTGCTTGACAGGAAAAAGCTTGCATCTGATCTTGCAATTGCAGGGATGAATAACTCCATCGCGGAGAGAATACTTTCGAAATTGAGGGTATTGGAAGAAGGAAAAAATTTAACGGATTTTATAAGGGAAAATAAAGAATCGTTACCAAAAAGCGCTTTTGCCCAAAAAGCTCCACATTCATATTTCAGTGATCATCCAACTGACGACATATTAACTAATTTGCAGACAAGTTTACCTGGGATTTATATTGACGTGTGGGTAAATAAAAAAGATGGTCAAATTCATATTAACGGGAAAGCAATAGAATCGGCATTGAAAGTTTTGAAAGAAATATATTCTTAATTTTTTTACAAAGTCCCGGCGACTACGTTCGTCGGGCTTTTCTATTTGCAAAAAGCCGAAAATGCTATGCAGGGGTCGCAAATATGCGGCCACTACTTGAAAATTGTCATGAACTAGGCTAGATTAAAGAATATGAATAACCAGAAAAATATCCGGAATTTTTGCATAATCGCCCACATTGATCATGGGAAATCCACACTTGCCGATCGGATGCTTGAGATCACCAAAACCGTCGAAACACGGAAGATGAAAGAGCAACTGTTGGATACAATGGATCTCGAACGGGAACGTGGCATTACTATAAAGTTACAACCTGTGAGGATGAAGTTCAAAGAATACACGCTGAATTTGATTGATACTCCCGGCCATGTGGATTTTCAATACGAAGTTTCGAGATCTCTGGCCGCCGTGGAGGGCGCTGTTTTGCTCGTGGACGCGACCAAAGGCGTGCAGGCGCAGACGGTTGCCAATCTCTATTATGCCATCGAGCAAGGATTGGAAATCATTCCTGTGATCAACAAGATCGACCTTCCCAACGCCGAAATCGAAAAATCAAAAAAAGAGATCATCCATCTTCTCGGCTGCAAAGAAGAGGAGATTCTTGAAGCCAGCGGGAAAACGGGGGAAGGCGTGGAAAATATTCTCGAAAAAATAGTCGAAAAAATTCCTCCGCCAGCCGGCGGACCAGAAAGGTCATTGCGCGCTCTCATCTTTGATTCAAAATACGACACATACCGAGGAGTTCTCGCCTATGTCCGAATTGTTGACGGGCATATCAAAGCCGAGGAAAAAATTCTCACTATGGCAACCAAACAGGAAAGCTCCGTTATCGAAGTCGGCCACTTCAAGCCAAATCTTGAGAAAACGCAGGAATTGTCCGCGGGAGATATTGGATATATCGCAACCGGCTTCAAAACCGTCGAGGATTGCCGTGTCGGCGATACGATCGTTTTGGAAAAAAGCACGGGTGAAATGCAGGCGCTTCCGGGATACAAAGAGATTAGGCCGGTTGTCTATGCCAGTTTCTATCCCAAAGAAGGAGACGATTACAACTTCATGCGCGACGCATTGGGAAAATTGAAACTCAACGACGCCGCGTTCGCGTTCGAGCCGGAAGCCAATCTAGCGCTGGGACGGGGCTTTCGCTGCGGATTTTTGGGTTTGCTTCATATGGAAATTGTCCAAGAAAGACTCAGAAGGGAATTTGAAATAGACCCGGTCATCACAACTCCGAGTGTGGTCTACGAGGTGAAAACAAAAAGTAAAAAAGAAAAATTGAAAATATATTCGCCTCTCGAAATGCCGGATCCTTCGGTGATTGAATCCATCGAAGAACCCTATGTGAAACTGGATATCATTTCTCCTTCAAAATATCTCGGTTCGATCATGGATCTCATGAACAATACCCGCGCGGAATACAAAAACACGGAATATATAGACGCGGAAAGATTGATTCTGACTTTTGAATCTCCCCTCACGGACGTCATCATCAACTTGCACGACCAGTTGAAAAGCGCTTCGAGCGGATACGCTTCGATGAACTATGAGCTCATCGGATACCGGAGAAATTTGCTCGTAAAACTCGACATCCTCGTCGCCGGCGACAGGATTGACGCTTTTTCAAGGATAGTACCGGAAGAAAAAGTTTTTTCGGATGGAAAAGCCACTGTTGAAAAATTGAAAGATGTCATTCCGCGGCAAAACTTCGTGATCGCCCTTCAAGCGGCTGTCGGCGGAAAGATCCTGGCCCGAGAATCGGTCAAAGCCTTCCGAAAAGACGTGACCGCCAAGCTATATGGCGGGGACATCACTCGCAAGCGAAAATTGCTTGAGAAACAGAAAAAAGGGAAGAAAAAAATGACCAATCTCGGGCGGGTTGAAATCCCGAGCTCGGCTTTTTTGGCGGTTTTGCGGAAATAGTGGTATAATGCAGGCGCTATGAAATCACGACACAAGAAAAAAGTCAGAATTGTTTGGATCATTATTTCGCTCCTTGCCGTGCTCTCGATGGTCGCTTTTACAATTGCTCCGCTAATGGGTTCTTAGAAAAAAGTTCATCCCTACACCAATTTCAAAATGCATCCGTTATAATTTATATTTTATAATATTATTTAATCCAAGAATTGGTGTGGGATGAAAAGAAAAAACCGCGAAAAAACGAATTTGTCGGCCAGAATTTTTTCGGGAATATTCTTTCTCGCCGGTTTGACCGTCCTCATCCTGATCGGAATATCCCTCGGAAAGGAAGCCTACCGCAAAAGGCAGATCCAAAAAGAAATTGACGGCCTCCAAACCCAAATAAGCCAGATGGGCCAGGAAAACAGCAATATGGAAAACCTGATCGGCTATCTTTCTTCAACGGATTTTCAGGAAAAGGAAGCCCGGGAGAAGTTGAATCTTCAAAAGGGCGACGAGAAAATGATCGTTTTCCGAAAAGATGTTGTCCAGCCGGACAAACAGCCGGAAAAGACGGAAAATGCAGTTGCCGCACCGGAAGATACATCTCCGAACTGGCAAAAATGGTGGAAAATTTTCTTCGCAACAAAAAACTGATTTTTTATAATTAGGCCAATCTTATGCCAAAGTCAAAAAAAGAAAAGCTCAAAAAACACAAAATTTGGATGATTGCCGGGGTGGCCGCCGGAGCGATTTTTGTGTTTTTGCTGTTTTTGGTTCTTGTCGTCTATAAATTCAATTGGAACAACCGCATATTCTCCGGCGCGACCAAGATCATTCCCTTTCCGGCCGTATATGTCCGCGGAGCGGGATCCTTGAGTGTCAACGAGATCAAAACCAATACGGCTTCCGTCAAAAAATTCTATGAATCTCAAGACTTTGAAAAAATCGGCATGCGGGTTGATTTTTCCACCGATCAAGGAGCAAAAAGGCTGGCTGTAAAGGAAAAAGAGGTTATAAGTAAGATGATAGAAGACAAAGTAATCGAAAATCTTGCCAAAAAGCGCGGTATCACGCTCACTGACGCAGCCGTCGCCACGGAGCTCGAAAGTAACATTGCGCAATTTGGAAACAAGGACAATCTGATGAGCGACCTGGCGAGGCTTTATGGCTGGACCATCAAGGACTTTGAACAAAAAATTGTGAAACCCGAAATGTACAGCGAGAAATTGGCCCAGGTTTATATGAATGAACTGGACACAAGCACCCAGCAAGCAAGAATAAAATCGCTCTATGAAAAAGTGGCAAGCAAAAAAGAGGATTTCGCAAAAGTGGCAACAGAAAATTCAGACGGGCAAAGCGCCCAGAGCGGAGGCGATCTTGGATGGTCGACAAAAGATCAACTGATCCAAGCTGTCTCAGACAAAGCGTTTTTGATGAAAACAGGAGAGATCAGCGAACCGATTGAAAGCCCGCTTGGATTTCACGTCCTGAAGCTGGAGGAGAAAAAAACAGATAACGGCCAGGATTTGGTGCATCTTCGCCAAATTTTCGTGAAAAAAACCACTTTTGCCGACTGGCTCAAGGAAAAAACGAAAGATTATTCAATTACGATACTCTTGAAAGACTACCAATGGAATTCAAATGAAGCCCAGATCGAATTCCGCGATCCTGCTATGAAATCTTTCGAACAAAGCCTCCCTGCCAATTCAGAAGGGGATCCGTCGGTGTTTTGAAAACTGTTCCAATATTCATAAAAACCCCACAGAGGGGTTTTTATTTTTGAGCCGATGCGCGGGATCGAACCGCGGACCTACACGTTACGAGTGTGTCGCTCTGCCAACTGAGCTACATCGGCTTTTCAGAGCGGGATACGGGAATCGAACCCGTATTTCAACCTTGGGAAGGTCGTGTTCTGCCACTGAACTAATCCCGCATTTACTGCCAAATTCTAGCAAATATATTCCATTCTGGCAATACAATTTTTATTATGATATAATAAAACCAATGCAGGAAATCATCACAAAACTGGACGAGCTCCGCGACCGAATCGCATCCGTAAGCGACCGTCTTTGACTTGCCCAAAAAGAAAAAACGAATTGACGAACTGGAAAAAATATCAAACAGCGAGAACTTTTGGCAGGATCAGGAATTGGCGCAAAAAACAATGCAAGAGCTGGAAGGATTGCGAAGTGATATCAAAAAATTGAGCGAACTCGAGACGGAAGTTGACAATCTGAAGGAGATGGCCGGCCTTGCCGCAGATGATCAGGAGATCAATCGGGAAATCGAGGAGAAGAACCAAAAAATTGAAAAAGACATTGAAAATATCGAGTTTGAAACGCTTTTTCGCGGAATTTATGACCAAAACAATGCCATTTTGTCGATCCATAGCGGAACCGGAGGGACGGACGCGCAAGATTGGGCCGAAATGCTCCTCAAAATGTTTCTCCGCTTCGCCGAGCGAAAAAACTGGAAAGCGAAATTGATCTCCGAATCGCGCGGACAGGAAGCCGGGATCAAAAGCGCGACAATTGAAGTGATCGGAAAACTCGCCTATGGATATTTGAAAACAGAAGCGGGAGTGCATCGTTTGGTGCGCCTTTCCCCGTTCAATGCCAAAAACCTTCGCCAGACTTCTTTCGCGCTGGTTGAAGTTTTGCCGGAAATTGATAAAATAGAAGAAGTTGAAATAAGCCCAAGCGAGTTGAGAATAGACACTTTCCGATCCTCGGGAGCCGGCGGACAATCCGTCAACAAAACCGACAGCGCTGTCCGCATCACGCATATCCCATCGGGTATTGTCATAAGCTCTCAAAATGAAAGAAGCCAGCTTCAAAACAAAGAGCAGGCGATGAAAATTCTCAAAGCCAAATTGCATCAACAGTATCTGGAAAATAAAGAAAAAGAAACAAAAAATATCAAAGGTGAGCACACCGAAGTGCAGTGGGGAAGCCAGATCCGATCATATGTCTTGCATCCGTACAAGCTCGTGAAAGACCACCGCACAAAATTTGAATCCAAAAACCCCGAGGAAGTGCTGGATGGAAATTTGGACGGGTTTATTGAAGCGTTTCTTAGTAGGAAATAAAAAATGATCGAGTTTCGCAACGTCAAAAAAATATATACCGGAGGAATGCATACTGTCGCTCTTGACGATATTAGTTTCACCATCGAAAAAGAAGAGTTTGTTTCTCTTGTCGGGCACAGCGGAGCGGGAAAATCGACGCTTCTCAAACTTATCTATGCCGAAGAAAAACCGACTTCGGGCGAAATTTTTTTCAATGAAGAGGACATCTCCGGGCTGACTCCCAAGAAGTTGCCATATTACCGCCGAAGGATTGGAATGGTTTTTCAGGACTTCAAGCTGCTCCCCAAAAAAACTCTTTTCGAAAATGTGGCGTTCGCCCTTGAGGTGTCAGACCACAGCGACGATGAAATCCGGGAGCTGGTCCCGCAAATCCTCGAGATCGTGGGACTCGCGCACAAAACAGACAGCTATCCCCGTGAAATTTCGGGAGGCGAGCAGCAGAGAGTGGCAATCGCCCGGGCCCTCATCCACCGCCCGCCGCTCATCATTGCTGACGAGCCAACCGGAAATCTCGACCCAATCAGCAGTTGGGGAATCATTCAATTGCTTCTGAAGATCAACAAGCTCGGCACAACCGTTCTCCTGGCAACGCACAACAAGGATATCGTCAATCGCCTGAAAAAACGCGTTATCACCCTTGACCAAGGGAAAATAATCCGGGATCATAGCAAGGGAAGATACGCTATTTAAGTTCACAAAAAAATGTTATTACTAACGCTAAAACGTACATTCACCTCGGGATTCACGCATTTCCGCCGCAACGGGTGGCTTAGCTTTGCCGTGATCAGCATCATCTCCCTCACGCTTCTCATCATCAGCACGCTGATCGTCCTTTCCATCGCTGCAAACCTTGTGATTCGCTCCGTTCAAGACAAAGTGGACATCAGTGTCTATTTCAAGGGCGACACAGAAGAGTCCAAAATTCTTGAATTCCGGTCAACCGTTCTGCAATACAAAGAAGTGAAAGCGGCCGACTATGTTTCAAAAGACAGGGCTCTCAACGAATTCAAATCCAAAAATTCCGACAATCCGCTGATTTTGCAGTCGATTGAGGCGATCGGGGACAATCCTTTGAGCGCTTCGATAAACATAAAGGCCGTCACGCCGGACAAATACGACATTATCGCGACCGCGATTCAAAATTCGTCTTTCAGGGACAACATCAGCCGGATCAATTATGCGAAAAACAAAATAGTCATTGAGCGTCTCAACAATGTCCTTTCGACAACCAAAAAGATCGGGATCATGTTGGCCGTCATATTTTCTTTGATCGCCGTTCTCATCACTTTCAACGCGGTTCGGATCACAATTTATGCCCACCGGCAGGAAATCGAGATCATGCGCCTTGTTGGAGCGTCAAACCACTACATCCGGATGCCGTTTATCTTTGAAGGAATAATCTATGGCACTATTTCAGCGATCGCCGTGATGCTCATCCTCTTCCCGCTCGTCAAAATCGCCACGCCCTATATCGCCGGAGCGGTTTCTGTCAAAGA
>JBAZUC010000037.1:0-7818 GCA_041661585.1 Parcubacteria group bacterium | reverse complement strand
CTAACGCAGAAAAGATGGAAAGAGATCAGGAATTTGTGGAATTCGTCGTGAAAGCGCTTGTTGATACTCCGGACGCGGTGAAAACCAACCGGATCATCGACGAGAGAGGCGTTCTCATCACTTTGGATGTTGATGCCAAGGATATGGGAATGGTCATCGGCCGCGAAGGCGCGACTGCCAAAGCGATCCGAACTCTTCTTCGAGTTGTCGGAGCGAAAAACAATGCCCGCGTGAACCTCAAGATCAATGAACCGGAAGGATCCACTCGCGGTATGAATCGCGAAGAACCCCGCGAAGAATCCAAGCGGAGCATTGACGAAGTTGTGAACGATATCAATGTCTAGATTATAAAGCCAAAAAGCTTTATTATACGCAAAAACCGTGCTATTATTAAGGCACGGTTTTTGTTATTTTAAAAGACTTCAAAATTTGGCGCCGGCCTTTGTCAGAGCCTCCGCGCTTCGTTCGACGTATCCTTGATACGCCTCACTTCAGTGCTCGGCTCTTTCGCGAACTGCGCTCAAATTTAGAAGTTTTTTCATATTCCATGCATTTTCACATCATTACAATTTTTCCGAAGATTTTTGATTCTTATTTCGGTGAGAGTATTGTTAAGCGTGCGCGGGAGAAGAAACTGGTGAATATAAAAATTCACAATTTGCGGGACTACACGGCCGACAAGCACAAAACAGTTGATGATACGCCGTATGGGGGCGGGGCGGGGATGGTTTTGAAAGTGGAGCCTATCCATAAGTGCCTAAAGGCAATTAAATCTAAAAAAACCAGGATTATTTTATTCTCCGCGAAAGGCAAGAGATATACCCAATCTGACGCGAAGAGACTGAAAAAATATGAAAATATTGTCATGATCTGCGGCAGATATGAAGGAGTGGACGAGCGGGTGGCGAAATATCTTGCCGATGAAGAAATTTCGATCGGGGAATATGTGCTGACCGGCGGGGAAATTCCGGCAATGGCGGTGGTTGATTCGATCACAAGACTTTTACCTGGTGCGCTGGGAAATGCGCAGTCGCCGAAAAATGAATCATTTTCCAAGAAAGACTATCTTGAACATCCGCAATATACCAAACCAGCCGAATTCAACAAATGGAAAGTGCCGGAAGTTTTGTTGAACGGGAATCACAAAAAAATAGATATTTGGCGAAATAAGCACAGCGAAAAGCCAAAATTATCATGAAATCCAAACAAAAACCCGATCAGATATTGCTCACAACAATCTTCGCATTGATTCTTTTCGGTCTTGTAGCGCTTTCTTCGGCCGGGATTGCCATTTCCCAGTCGCGTTTCGGCGATCCGTATTATTTCTTCAAACACCAACTCCTTTTTGGCGTTCTGCCGGGCCTATTTCTCATGTATGTTGTTCAGAAAATCGACTATCATTTTTGGAAAAAATTCGCATTTTTGTTTTTCGTTATCAATTTGGTTTTTTTGATACTTGTATTCATTCCCGGATTCGGACTCAACTTTCAAGGAGCGAGCCGCTGGCTGAAACTCGGCCCGTTTTCTTTTCAGCCTTCAGAGATGCTGAAGCTGGCTCTCCTGCTGTATCTCGCTGCCTGGCTTGAAGGCAAAAGGGAAAAAGGAAGGGATTTTTTTGAAGGTTTTGTGCCGTTTCTCGCGATTTTGGGCGTGGTGGGATTTTTGATCATCAAGCAACCGGATATGGGGACTTTGGGGGTCACAGTTCTCATAGCGATGGCTATGTATTTTATGTCCGGCGCGAGAATTCAGCATCTTTCGATGATGCTTGGGTTGGGCGTGCTATCCTTTTTGGCGCTCGTGAAATTCGAGTCCTATCGGATGAGCCGCCTTTTGGTTTTTTTGCATCCGGAGCTTGATCCGAGAGGGATTGGATATCAAATCAATCAAGCGCTTTTGGCGATTGGGTCGGGCGGAATTTTCGGGCTGGGATTGGGGCATAGCCGGCAAAAATTCAACTATCTTCCGGAACCGGTCGGGGATTCGATATTCGCGATAATCGGGGAAGAAATAGGACTGATCGGTGCCATGGCCTTGGTGATCTTGTTCGTTATTTTCGCCATGCGCGGACTCAAGATCGCGAAAAACGCGCCGGATACCTTCGGAAAACTGATCGCGGTTGGCATCACTTCCTGGATAATATTCCAAGCGCTTATCAATATTTCCGCCATTTCGGGACTCATTCCGCTCACCGGTGTCACTTTGCCCTTCATCAGCTATGGTGGGACATCGATTGTGTTCCTCATGATCGGAGTGGGAATTTTGTTGAATATATCTAAGAAGTGCGATAAGATGTAAATAGATACTTTCGCCAAAAATCCGAATTTTGGCTTCACAACTTTGATATAAATTTATGCGTATAGTCTTAACAGGCGGTGGATCAGGAGGGCATATTTTCCCAATTCTCGCCGTAGTCAGAAAATTGAGAGAAATCGTGCCTGAAGGAGCGGATCTTGAATTCTTGTTTTTGGGGCCGGACGGAGTGCTGGAAAAAGAACTCATGGAAAAAGAGCTGATCTCGGACAAGAAAATTTTGAGCGGAAAATTGCGCCGGTATTTTTCTTTGAGCTACATTGGAGATCTTTTGAAAATTCCTGTCGGCATCATTCAGTCGCTCTGGCAATTGCTTGTCTTCATGCCGGACGCTGTTTTCTCAAAAGGCGGATACGCGGGAGTGCCGGTTGTGTTCGCGGCTTGGCTATACAGGATTCCCATCATCATCCATGAGTCGGACATCACACCGGGACTTGCCAATCAATTTGCGGCAAGGCTCGCCAAAAGCGTGGCCGTTTCGTTTCCAGGTGCGGCGAATTTTTTCAGTCCCGGAAAAGTTATGATCGCAGGCAATCCGGTCCGTGAAGAGTTGTCGAAAGGGAGCAAAGAAGAAGCGCTAAATTTTTTTAAATTTGCGGGAAACAAGAAAATAATTTTGATCATGGGCGGGAGTCAGGGGGCGAAGGTCATAAACGAAGCAATTCTTCATATCCTCGACAAGCTGGTGAGGAAATACGACATCATTCATCAGACAGGGAGTGCTGACTATGAAAATGTGATTCGCGAAGCAGGGAAGCTCGGCATCAAAGCCGGGCACCTGTCGGGCTATTATCCATGTGCATTTTTGAAAGAAGAGATCGCGCATGCGCTTGCTGCGGCCGATCTCGTGATCAGCCGGGCCGGAGCAAATGCCATTTCCGAGATCGCGGCCAATGGGAAACCGTCTATCATCATTCCAATCAAGTCTTCAGCCAACAATCATCAAGAGCTCAATGCGTATGCCATCTTGGAATCCGGAGCGGCGATTGTGCTCAATCAGGACAATTTGGGGGAAAATATTTTGCTGGAAAAGATCGAAGAAGTTTTGAACAGCAGAGAGTTGCAGTATGAAATGAGCGAACGAATAAAAAAATTCCACAATCCCGATGCGGCGGAAAAGATCGCGCAAGAAATAATTAAATTGGCAAATTGATGCAACGGAAAAAAATCGGTCTTGCTCTCGGCGGAGGAACATTGAGAGGAATGGCGCACATAGGGGCGCTTGAAGCGCTGGAAGAAAAAAATATTTCAATCGATGTTTTGACCGGTTGCTCGAGCGGAGCGTTGGTGGCTGCGGCGTACGCGGTCGGAAATCTCGGTGACTTGAAAGAAGTTGCCCTGAATTTGGACAAAAAATCACAAAGAAGAATGCTTGATTTTTGTCTCACCGGCGAGGGGTTGATTAGGGGAGACAAGATGTATTCTTTTTTTGAATTTATCACCTCCGGAAAAAAATTCGAGGATATCGAGGGTCTGAAGCTGGCCTTTGTGGCGACTGACGCGCTCACCGGAAAAGAGATTGTCATCGAAAAAGGGAGTATTGCCAAAGCACTTGAGATCACAACCGCTCTTCCCGGCCTTGCGCCTCTCAAGAGACATGAAGGCCGGCTGGTTTTCGACGGCGGGACGGCGATGATGGTGCCGGCGAAAATTGCCTATGATCTCGGAGCGGAGAAGGTGATCGCGGTGGATGTCGGAGCGAATCGGAGCTTGGTCACCCGTTTTCTTGGAGATATGCGCCAAATGATGCGCAATACCCGTATCGGAAAAATGGCAAAGCCAATTTTTGCGGCACAGGAGAAAATCAAAAATTCCGACGAACACAATTTTTTGGGAAAAGCGCGGGAGCTGATGCAAAAATTGCAGCTGCTTGACGATTATAAAAAAGACCAGTTCAGTTTTCTGGAGGCGTATTTGATCGGCCTTCGGGTCATAAGTTCCGATCATCGGCGGGGAATTTTTCGTGACGAAGAAGCCGATGTTTCTATTCGCCCGAAAGTTTTTCATATCAAACGCTCGGACGCTTCAAAGATAAAAGAGCTGATCAAAGAAGGAAGAAAGGCGATCGAAAAAGAAATGGATGGAATTGTTAAATTGTTTTGAAGCACAAACTCATGCTCGATTTTGCCAAAGTGAAAAAAATATATTTCATCGGGATCAAAGGCAGCGGAATGGTGGCCTTGGTTGAAATTTTTGACCGGCGCGGATGCAAAGTGACCGGTTCGGACACCAAGGAAAAATTTTTCACGGATGAAATTCTCAAGAAAAAATTGTTCGTGAAATACCACGAAGGATTTGACGAGAAGCACATTACGGGTGACATTGATCTGGTTGTCTATTCCACCGCCTACAACGAAAAAAACAACGAAGAATTCAAAGCCGCGAAATACAAAAGTATTCCGATGGTTTCCTATCCCGGAATGCTTGGGATTTTGTTCAATGAAAAATATGGAATTGCGGTTTCGGGAACGCACGGAAAAACAACGACAACGGCGATGCTTGCCGAAATTTTCAAGGTGGCTGGTCTTGATCCGACGGCGGTTGTCGGCTCCCAAGTCAAACAGTGGCGCGGCAGTGCGCTTGTCGGGCGGAGCGAATTCATGATCATCGAAGCGGATGAATATCAAAACAAACTCGACCTATACGACCCTCAAGCGGTGATTCTCACGAGCGCCGATTGGGATCATCCTGATTTTTTCCCGACTTTTGAGCAGTACAAAAGAACTTTTGAAAAATTTGTCGCCAAAATTCCCCTTCATGGATTTTTGGTCGTTTGCGGCGACCGGAGTGAGACGCTTGAAATTGCCAAGAGCGCGAAATGCAAAGTGATCTCATATGGCTTTGGAAACGAGTCTGACATGAGAATAGCGAATTACGAATTGCGCGAGGGGAAACAATTTTTCTCGCTTTCGGCAAAAGGAAAAAAGCTGGGAGATTTTGAAATTATGCTGCCCGGGCGTCACAATATTCTCAACGCGTCCGCGGCGATCGCGATGGCGCATCAATTCAACGCCAAGATGGAAAAAATCCGCGAGGCTCTCGCCAATTTCGAGGGAACTTCGCGGCGCTTCGAATATATCGGCCAGCGAAACGGCGCCATTCTCATCGATGACTATGGCCATCATCCTGAAGAGATCAAAGCCACACTTCAAGCGGCGCGAGAATTTTTTCCCAAACGCCGAGTTTGGTGTGTTTTCCATCCGCACACTTTCACGCGGACCAAGGCCTTGCTTTCTGAATTTTCCCAAAGCTTTGAAGACGCTGACAGGGTGATAGTTTTGGATATATATGGCAGCGCGCGGGAAGTTCAGGGAGGCGTGCATTCAAAAGATCTGGTCGAGCTCGCGAAAAAATATCACCGCAATGTTGAGTATATCGCTACTATTCCCGAAGCCATCGAATTTTTGAAAGACAAAATAAGCAAAGAAGACCTCGTCATCGCCATGGGCGCGGGCAATGTCTGGGAAGTGGTGGAGGGATTGAAAGAAAATAAATAAACAACTTATGGAAAAAAGAGAGCTAAAATTATTCAAGAGCCGCGCTATCGAGAAAAATAGCGATAAAAAAAATATCACTGATATTGAGGATGAGGTTTTGGCCAGAATCGAGGAAATAAGGGCCGGAGACTGCGTCATTGGTGAGGGAAAAACCGCTAAAGTGTATATCTGCGAAAAAGATCCGTGGTCTTGCTACAAAATAATCAGCTCATCTTATTATCCCAGACTGAAGGTGGATCAGGAGATGAAGTTCATGGATGAAGCGATAAAGCTTGGAATAAGGGTTCCTTTGCCGATATTCTCCATGGTGGACGGAAATGTGGAATCATTGGCAATGGAACGAGTCAATGGGCAATCGATAAAGGAGATCGTTGAAGACGATTTGGGTCTGCCGGAAAATTTTGATTTGGATAATTTTTTTGCCGAGCTCAACGATTTTTTGCGAATATTGCATACGAACAGGATATATCATCGCGATCTCCATGAGGGGAACGTCATGATCGATGACAAAGGGAAACCTTGGATTATTGACTTTGGAGATGCTTCCTGCTCTTTTAGTGAAGAAGAGGCTTATATATCGCACTCTGTGAGTCCAAGGACGAAAAAAATGGAGAGCATCAGATATACGTCGGATGAAAACAACTTGGCAAAGATACGGGGTATTTTGAGGGGCTATGTTATGAGCCAAAAGGCTAACACTTGACAAAATTGAAAATATGAGTATAATTAGTTTACTTCAAAATAATCCGGGAGGAGGTGCGTCAACTTGATCGAATTATCTGTGGCGTTGAAGGACGGGGTAGAACAAACAGTGAGCGAGATGTTGCGCTCTCAAGAAACTGCCCCTAGGGAAGTTGTAAATTTTCCCACGGTAAAGGTCTCCTTCGTCAAGCCTAGCAAAGGCACCTTCAAGGTGTTGAAGAGGGAAGATTTGTCTGACGTCGGATTGGCGGAAGGCCAAGAAGTTTACATCTTTCAGGAGGTATGAAGATGGAAAATAAACCAATTTTGCTTATTAGTTTTTTTCCTCAAATACCTGGAGCCAACTCAACTGAGTTGGCTTTTTTCTTTGGGCAGGGTATTATTTAGCTATGGCCAGCATAATTCCCGAAAAACAACGAAAAAACTATAGGAAAAAGATTGATGATGAATATAAGAAACTATATTTAATTCATCATATGCATCATTTTCAGTCTGGAAAGAATATCAAGCATGAATTACATCATTGTTTTCTGTTTGCAAGAAAAAGCATGAAAGGAAAGAAATATTCAATAATACACAAGGTAGCAAAAAAAGAATTGTTGCATTGCATATCCGGAAATTTTGAGGGAAGATTATATGATCATGCCAACAATGTTTATAAAATAATAAACAAGAATATCGATGGAAAAAGAATATCAGTTATTGAAATTTGATAAGCCGTTAGAAAACGAGGGCGAACAAGTTCTCAAGATAGTAGAATCTGTTGAGGTCGTTGCCGATCAAGAAAATGTGAGCTGGTCTTTCGAAGATCTGAAAAATGAAATGATGAGATCTTTCGAGGAAGCGGGGAGCAAGGCGCTTGAGGAGAATAAAGGCACGATTTTTGTCACCCTTTCCGGTGGTGTTGATTCGACACTGGGACTGGCAATGCTCCGCAAAAACTTTCCGGAAGCGAAAATCGTCGCTTTTACTATGGGCGGCAGTGAAGAACATCCGGATGTCATTCACGCGCGGTTGGCGGCCGAAAAATTCGGCGCAGAACATCGGGAAATAATTCCCAATCAAGATGATATTCAAGAAGCGCTTAAAGAATATCAAAAAGAGTTTCCGGATGTTGATATCGAAAAAGCTGTAGCTGACGGGGATTTCGATGTTTATCTGTTGTATAAATATATTTCCGCCTTGCAGCCTAAAATATTAGTAGCTTGTGATGGTATAGATGAACTGATGGGAGGTTATTGGGGACATCGCGAGGGAAACACGCTTGAAGAGAGAAAAAAGGCCTTTGAAAAGTTTTGGGGCAAAC
>JBAZUC010000036.1:0-8089 GCA_041661585.1 Parcubacteria group bacterium | reverse complement strand
ATTATCGTTGATTATTTTTTTTACCAAATCTTCAATTTCATTTTCGTCGTCCATTTGCGCCAAATTTTTTTCGGCGATTATATGTTCCGGATCGGCGCCCGTTTCGATCATTTCGAAAAGTACGGTTTGCGCGGCGCTTGAGTTTATCTTGTCCTTATCAATAATACTCATCAGCTCGCCAAAATTTTCACTTGTCAATTTCAAATCGCTGATCGTCGTTTTTTCGTCCAAATATTTCCTGATTTCCGTGAGAATATAATTTGCCGTCAATTTCGCGATTTTGTCGGAGTTCCCGGACAATTCCCGCGCTTCACTCACTGACTCCTCGAAAAATTCCGCGAGGACTTTGTCGCGCACCAAAACTTCAGCGTCATAATCAGAAATTTTGTATTCTTCAGTAAATCTTTTCGCTTTTTGCGCCGGCAACTCCGGAAGCTGGGATTTCAATTTTTCAACAAATTCCCCGCCAATCTCAAGCGTCGGAAGATCAGGTTCCGGAAAATATCTGTAGTCATGCGCCGATTCTTTTTCGCGCTGGGAAAAAGTGATCATCTTGCTCTCGTCCCAGCCGCGCGTTTCTTGAGAAATTTCTTTTCCTTCATCCAAAAGTTCGGCTTGTCTTTTTATTTCGTATTCAATGGCTTTCTCAACCACCTTGAAAGAGTTGAGATTTTTCACTTCGACTTTTGTCCCCATCTTTTCATTCGTTGAAATGGAAATGTTGGCTTCGCATCTCATCTGCCCTTTTTCCATATCCGCGTCCGATATTCCAATATAGCGCAGAATCAATTGGAGTTGTTCACAGAATTTTTTCGCTTCATCGGAAGATGTGATATCCGGCTCCGTCACAAGTTCCATGAGCGGCACTCCCGAACGGTTGAAATCGACCAGGCTGAAATCATTTCCTTTTTGGTGGATCAATTTTCCGGTATCTTCTTCAAGGTGAATTCTCGTAATGCCAATTTTTTTGCCTCCCACGTCAAGATGCCCGCTGATGCACAATGGCTGATCATATTGCGAAATTTGATAGCCCTTCGGCAGATCGGGATAAAAATAGTTTTTCCGATCGAATTTTGAAATTTTTGCAATTTCTGAGCCCAGCGCCAGCCCCGCTTTCACCACATATTCAATTGCTTTCTCGTTCGCCGCGGGGAGCGCTCCTGGCTGGCCTGTGCAAACAGGACAAATATTCGTGTTTGGGATTCGATCGAGCCCCAGTTCGTTTTTGCACGCACAAAACATCTTCGAATCAGTCGCAAGCTCGACATGCACCTCCATTCCAATTGTTGGCTTGTATTTCATAGGATTTGTTTATACTTGAACTTCTTTGCCTTCTGTCGAAACACGACCTCCCTGCCACTGACCACGATACTCGTTGCCTTCTCCCAATACTTGGTGGAAAGTGATATGCACCACTCTTGCGCCAAGATCAACTTTGATTTTCGACTTTCCAAGATTACAAAGACCGAAAGTCAGCTCTCCGCAATATCCCGGGGCGACTTGCCCATTGAAAAGCGCCAGTCCCGAGCGAAATAACGTCGTTCGCGGAAAAATAACCGCCATCAAATCAAGCGGCAAGTTCACTTTTTCCATCGTTTTGATGAGATAATATTTTCCCGGCTCAAAAACAAACGAATTACTTTTACCCTCCTCATATTTCGCGACCGATTTTGTTTCGGGCGTGTTTCTTTCTTCAATGCCAAGATAACCATCACCCTCGAGCTCAAATATTTCTCCCATCTGCAAATCAAAGCCTGCTCCTTCGGGATTTTTCATCTCCCGCTCACACAAATTTTCAACCAATTTTTGCTCCGCCACCAAACGATGAAGCTCTTTGATGCCAAGAATCATGGAATTACTTACCTGATTACGTAATTAATTACTTACCTGATTGCTTAAGATCCGCCGACATTCACAATTTCCGCCTTGATGGCCGGATGCGGATCATATCCTTCAAGCGTGAAATCAATGTAGCTGAAATCATCAATATTTTTCACCTCCGGATTGAGAATCATTTTGGGGAAAGACTTGGGCTCACGCGCCATTTGCTCTTTGACCTGCTCGAAATGATTGGAATAGATGTGGACATCCCCGAAAAAATGAACAAACTCGCCCACCGGAATTCCAACCACTTGCGAAACCATTTGAAGCAGAAGCGCGTAACTCGCAATGTTGAATGGCACACCCAGAAAAAGATCGGCGCTCCTTTGGTACATTCCCAAATTGAGTTTGTCGTTCACGACTGAAAATTGAAACGTTGTATGGCAAAACGGAGGGACTTCATTCTTGTTCTCCGGCGAAGCCATTGCATATATGAAGTCCGGATTCCAAGCCGAAACGCAATATGATTTTCGATATGGCTTGTCCTTGAGTCCTTTTATACAATAGTCCAATTGATCGATCAGATGCCCGTCGCTTGCCGGCCATTTGCGCCACATCCGGCCATATATCGTCACCAGATCTCCCCATTTTTTCACAAATTCGCTGTCCGCGGCTTCGGCTTTCAGCTTGGCAACAAACGTTTCTTGGTCCATATCTTTTTCGGGATCATTCTCCAAGCAATGCTTGTGATATTTTTTCCAAGCCCATTCATCCCAAATATGAACATCCCGGTCAACCAGATATTTGATGTTTGAATCGCCGGTCAAAAACCACAACAGCTCCTCAAAAATTCCCCGATAAAAAACTTTTTTGGTGGTCAGGAGCGGAAAACCTTCATTGAGATCAAAACGGATCACCCGCCCGAAAACAGAACGGATGAACGGCAATTCTTCGCCCTTCTTTTTGTATTGTTCCTGCACTTCCGGAGTCAAAAACAACTTTTTGTCCGAACCGTTTTCCAAAATATCCTTCATGAGATCCAGATATTGATGCTCGGGATGAGTTTTTCCGCTCATATTTTTGTTATTCACTTTTTAGTCTTCTCCTTGAGGTTTCGTTCTGTATGAAATACTCAAAAAATATTTTATCTTTTTCGTCAATCTTATATTCCCTCAACTTCAATTTAGCTTGCCCTGTTGCTTCTTTCCAATGCTTATCTCTTTCCTTGTTCCAAGATTCATAGGACAATTCGAAAACAATTTCCGAAATACCTGCACTGGCCATTAGCTTGGTGCATACATAGCATGGAAAAAGAGTGGAATAAACCGTTGCGCCTTTCACGCTTACGCCTTGCCGGGCCGCCAGCGCAATCGCGTTGGCTTCGGCATGAATACTGCGGCAATAATCATATTTTCCGTCATCCGATGCACCAATGCTGCGACGATAACATGATCCTTCATCGCTACAGTGTGCAACTCCAGGCATCGATCCATTGTATCCAGTAGATAAAATTTGTTTATCGCGAATAACCACACAGCCTGTTGGTCGCGACAAACAGGTCGAACGCGAAGCAGCGAGTTTGGCCAAAGCCATAAAGTACGCATCCCACGATGGACGCTTGAAAGCAGGTTTTTTTGTTTCGGACATAAGGTATGGAAGTTAAAAAGAAGCACCCTCCCCCAAGTGCTTCTCTATTATACCGAGTTCGAAAAGAAAAGGCAAAATCAGGTAGTGAAAATTTGACTGGTCTTCGGTTCGACCAATAAAATTGAGTCAAATTTCTACTACCGGGAAAATTTCACTCCACCTTCGCAAAAACGACTACTTGCGCTTTGTCGCTCCGTTTTTTGGCGCATTTGGGGCAAGTCGCATACCAGAAAATATATTCTTCCGGTTCGAAGCCTTTTTCGCGGCACCAACTGCGGGTTTCGCGGATCCATTTGCGCATATCGCCATAGTGGCCGTCAAATAATCTTGTCAAAAACCGTCCCGTGATCATCTCCATTTCGAAAATATCCGTTTTGGTTTTGATCGGGATCAAAATATCCGCCCCCCAAAGACCGTCATTTCTTGAAAGCACCATTTGTTCCATTTGAAGTCCCGCCTCTTCGATCTTTTTCATTCCTTCGGTGATTTTTTTGCCAATGTTCACCGGCACATGAAGAAACGCGAAATAGCGCGACCGAAAAAACGGCTTGTCGCGCCAGACAATTTCTTTTTTATCCCATTCGGCGGGAGAGATAACTTTGCAGCACTCTTCGCTCATAAGCTCACAAATTTAACAGGCAAAACTTTGCGGAAAACGCCCGCGATCATGAAAGAATCCGATTCGTGGATATATATCGGCTGATGGAATTTGTTTTCCGAATTTGGAAAAAGTCCGATCATGCCATTTCCCAGTTTTTCATAGCGCTTGATGGTCGCCAGTCCATTGACAACTGCGACAACGATCTTGTTGTCATAATCGAAATCGCTGTCTTTTTTTTCGAAAATGACATAATCACCGTCGTTTATTTTTTCCTTGTTCATCGAATCGCCCAAAGTCTTCACGGCAAAAAGCTGGGCTTTGGCGCTCGGAGCAAGAAGGCTTTCCGAAATCTGAAGATAACCGTCAATATTGTCCTCGGCAAACGCGAGCGCGTCTCCAGCCGATGCCAGACCATAGACGGGAACTTGAAAAACACCCTCGAGCCCCATCGGCATATTTTCGTTTTCCACGAGAAAGATTTTGCGAAAAATATCCCGCTTCACCAGCTCTTTTTTCTCCAGCGCTTCGATCACCTGCACGACGCTCTTCACGGATTCAACTTTCATCCCCTTTTTTTGGAGATATTTGCTGATCCGATACGCCGTCGGGTTCCCCTGTCCATTCTCAATCATTTCGCTGATTGTTTCCATGATCAAATTTTGCTTGTCAGTGAGATTTTTGTCCATTTTTTTATTTCATAGATTATGTAGATAGTATCACTCTATCACTATAAAATATCACTGTCAAGTCGGACTTATCCACAAGAAAAACCGAGAGCTGGACTCTCAATATTTGTTATATTCAAGCCTCAAAATTCATTTTCTTGTATATCTTCCTTGTCACCTCGACATCCGCGTTGCAGTAGGCGCAGATTTCTTTTATTTTGCCTTTTTTGTAATATGTAAAGACTTCCGAGCCGTCCATATTCGTTTTCGATGAACCAAGGCTTAGCGCGCGAGCAAGAGTATCGAGCCCCACTCCCCGACCGAAGCTCCACTGATTCCATTCGTGCATCACGTCATACATCGGATCGCTACGATATTTCGCAAAGGAGAGACGCATTTTCGTTCTCGGTTTTACGCCGTGAATAATCGAGCGCTGCACAAGATATTTCATATCAAACTCAATGATATTGAATCCGACAAAAAGATCGACGTCTTTCGCCGCTTCCCAGAAGTTTTCCAAAACTTTTTTCTCGTTTTCATCGCAAATGCAATGGATCATATCATCATTGATCGCGTATGAGACGCAAAAAATCCGTCCGAATGTCCCGTCGAGTCCCGTCCCCGCGAGAAAACTTTCAAAACTGGTTGAATATTTCTCGCCATTTCGACTCTTCTTTTTCTTCTTGTACTCGTGAATTTCTTTCAGCACCTCATGCATATGCTCGGGCGCCGGCAAAGTTTCAATGTCGAGAAACATAATTTTCCTTGGCCCATTGTTGTAGTAGCTCATATATTTTTTTACATTTTATCCGGCGCAGAAATCCCCATCAATCGCAAAACTTCCGCGAGGACAATCTGGACGGCTTTCACCAGCTCCAATCTTGCAATAGTCAGTTCCAAATTTTCCTCATCGATCACCTTGCAATCGTTGTAAAAAGAATGGAATTTGTCCGCCAGACCAATAGCATATTGAGGAAGATAATGGACGGCATAATTTTTGGAAATTTCGGAGGCGAGATCCGGAAATTTCAGGAGCTCGAAAATCAGAGCGCGTTCTTTGGGATGTTTCAACAACTCAATATTTCCGGCAGTTTCGGATTTTGTTGTTCCTTCCGCTTTTCGCAAAATACTCGCGATCCTCGCATGGGCATATTGAACATAATACACGGGATTTTTTTCGCTTTTTTCCTTGGCCAGGTCGAGATCAAAAGTCATATGCGTGTCCACGCTGTGCATCAGAAAGAAAAATCGCGTCGCGTCGCACCCGACTTCATCGATAAGATCGTCCACGCTCACATATGTTCCCGCCCGCTTGGACATCTTCATTTCTTGTCCGTCTTTCAAAACTCGCACAAATTGAGTAAGAATCACATCAAGTTTGTTCTCGTATCCCAAGGCTTTGAGCGCACCCTTTGTTCTCGCCACTTCTCCGTGGTGGTCGGCTCCCCAAACGTCAATCAGCTTGTCAAAACCGCGTTCGATTTTGTCTTTATGATAGGCAATATCTGTTCCAAAATATGTTTTCTCGCCATTCGATTTCACGACCACTCGGTCCTTATCGTCACCGAATTCAGTTGATTTGAACCAAGTCGCTCCTTCTTTTTCGTAAACTAAATTTTTCTCTTTCAAAATATTGATTGCTTCGTCCACTTTCCCGCTGTTTTGCAGCTCTCTTTCGGAAAAATAATTATCAAATTTGATACCGAATTTTTCCATTGATGGCTTTATAATTTCATCAAGTATAATCTCCACTCCTTTTTCTCCCGCTTTTTTTGGATCACCTTCTTCAATCTTATTTCTTATTTCTTCTATATACTCTCCGCTATATTGCGCTTCGCTGTCGCCCAAAATTGAATGCCCCAAGATTTCCACTTGATTTCCGGCGTCGTTCACATAGTATTCGCGATATGCTTCATATCCTGATTTTCCAAAAATATTTGCCAGTACATCGCCGAGCGGCCCGCCTCGCGCGTTGCCGACATGGATCGGCCCGGTCGGATTGGCGGAAACGAAATCAAGATGGATTTTTTTGCCCTTTCCTATTTCCGAACTGCCGAAATTATTTTTTTCTTTATTTATTTTTTGAACAGCTTCTTGCACAGCCTTTTCCGCAAGGTATAAGTTCAAAAAACCGGGCGTCGCAACTTCGACTTTTTCAAGCCCTGCGTCCTTGAGAGCGATTTTATCTTTCAACTCCTCCGCCACTTCCATCGGACTTTTCCCGACTTCTTTGGCAAGCAGCAACGCCACATTCGTTGAAAAATCCCCCATCCCCTCCGGCGGATAATCGACTTTTATTTTAGAAATATCAAAATCAACCCCAAACGCGGATTTGATGGATTGCTGGATAAGTTGTTTAATTTGGTTTTTCATACTTCATTAGTATACCAAAATAATTGCCTAAAAATCAATTTTTCGCTTTAATAAAGATATGAGCGTACTCGCCGTCAACAAAAGAGCCCGTTTCGATTATGACATATCCGACAAATATGAAGCCGGGATTGTTTTGCGTGGATTTGAAGTAAAATCAGTGAAAACGGGGCATATCAGCCTCAAGGGCAGTTTCGTGACGGTCAAGGGCGAAGAATTATTTCTGACAAACGCGAATATTCCCTTATATAAGCACGCAGGGGCGATTGCCAACTATGACCCGACCCGGCCTCGAAAATTGATGCTCCACCGGGCCGAAATTGCCCGTTTAATTGGGAAATCCAGGGTTGAAGGGTTGACACTCGTACCTATTCAGGTATATACTAAACGAGGCCTGTTGAAGCTCGAATTTGGCATAGGAAAGGGAAGAAAGAAGATTGACAAACGGCAGGTACTAAAAAAGAGAGAGGTCGAGCGGAAAATATCGCGGGCGCTCAAAAGCCGCGAATAGTTGTTTCGAGTTTTGTATCTTTTATATGTTATTTTCCATTTGGTATTTTCTAAAAAATCATACTGGATACTGAATACTGTATACTGGATACAAAACTGGGGATGACTGGTTTCGACAATTTGTACTCTCAAAATATGCAAGCCGAGCAAGGCGTGAACCTCGTAAAACTTTATGCCAAGATCATAAGTGCAAACTTATTTTCAAAAGCTAAGCAAGCATTCGCTTCGGCGTTTGCCCCTACTTACGCTTCTGCTATTGCCTAAATCGCGATAGCCATCGGGCCGCCGACGTCCAATAGGCGTCACTCGGTGTCATACATTGGGCTTGATTGATAGCATTCTTTGCGGCTACCAGTGACCATTGAACAAAGAAAGTTTTTCAAGGTTTTGTTTATTTTCTACTTGAAAAAACTTCAACAAACAAATAAACTATGCTTGTAGAATATTTTTTGAGTTTCATTTTTGGACGGGAGTT
>JBAZUC010000035.1:0-8313 GCA_041661585.1 Parcubacteria group bacterium | reverse complement strand
TTTTGTTTTGTTTTCCATATGTGAAAATTATTTGATTATTCAAATTATGCACCCGACAGCTACTTTCGTTGGAACGCAAGTCGAGGGTGTCGTTGAGCATGTACCCCAACCCCATACCTGATCCGCCGTGGAACAGTAATATCCATTGCAACCCCAATAACTATACCCCGTACAAGTGTTGTTGGGACAGGAAACAACAATCCACGGCTTATCTCCGCTGTAATAGGTTTTTGCTTCCAGCGCCTCCGCAGCAGGAGTAATGTTGTCGAATGAGTGGAATCCGCTCGTGACACTGGTTGCGCAATTGCCCGTGCCGGTGCAGGTGTTCGCCGTTGTTTCCGAATAGTTCAAATACTGCGTCCAGCTTACTGCAGTACCGTTCACTATGGTATTTTGGGGACAAGATGATCCGGTAAATTTGCAAATGGCAGTTGTGTCAACTGTCATCGGTACGCCACCTGCCAAAGCACAGTCAGAAATAGAAGGAGCAGGAGGAATGATAACCGAATCACTGAGACATTTTATTTCTCCCGTCTTCATCGTACAAATATCTCCCTGTTTGGTTTGATCGGTCGCCCCCGTGTTGATCGGCGCGGCGATGTTTCCGTCAGGCGCGTTGAGGGAAGGCTCAACCCAAGCCCGGCCGAATTGGATGGAAACGCCGACTAGCGTTCCCAAGACCAAAACTCCCAGCCAAAAAGTCAGGCGACGATAGATTTTTCTTTCTTTTGCTTTCTTTTTTTTCATAAAATCGAATATTAAAAAATAATTTATGCCATATTAAGCATCATGGATTTGTTTCCGTCCATCCGCATTTGGCCGAAGCGCTGCAAGTCACTTTTGTTCCGCAATCATTGCCACAGGTCCAAGTGGCCGTGATTCCGCTTGTATTCAGGTCGTTGTTGTATGCCGCTGCATCGGCGCACAATTTGCCCGCCGTCGGCGGATTGGCCGAATCGCAGATATATTTGCCATTTAGAGAACCGCACACGCCAACTTTCGGGCTGACAATATTGACATTGCAAGAAACGTCTCCACAGCTGTTGCTGCAGGTCCAGGAAAGTTTGTCGCCTCCCAAAACGCAAGATGTTCCGCTCCCGGAGCAATAGCTTGAATCACAAGTTGTCCCGGAAAGAGTCTGTCCTTGGCAAACCTGTTTTGTCGCGCAGCCCAATTTGCAGTCGCTCACTTTGACGCCGTCCATCTTTATCCAGCCAAGACCGGAGTTTCCGGAGATAGCGCTCTCTGTTCCCGAGTTCCACGCGTATCCGGAAAGAATTCCCGTGCGGCTCACCGTCACTTTGTATTTTTCGCCGTTGTTGTCTCCTTTGAGCCTCACCCAGCCGTTGTCTCCCAAGGATGTCATTTTCGCCCAGCCGTCAAAATATCCTTCTTTGTCCGTTCCTCCCTCATTCTTGTGCCACATTGCGGCATGACAATCCGAACCGGTGCAAAAAGACGGGTATCCGGCGGAAAAATTGAGCCATCCGAGAGAAGGCGGGTCGTTTTGGCAAGCTCCGCCTGAGTCCGACTGAGAACCGATGCCGAACCAGGCCGAGCCAAAGACGGGCTTGTCGACATCCTCATCCACTCCTCCCAAATTGATGCTGTATTTTTTCGATAAAGCTCCGCCGCAGCCGCTCAACTCCGAGCTTGAGCTCAGCCAGCCTATCGTCGGAGGAACGCTTGGATCATTTTCTGCGTGACCCGCGACATAATTGTTCCAGATCCCAGATCCCCAACCTTCAAGACTTGCCAAAATTTTGTGAGACACAAAAAAAACCGTCAAGAAAAGAACGGCCACGATTATTGGTACAACAAATAAAATAGTTTTTCTTTTTTTTGTTTTGGAAGGTTTGTGGAGCATTTTTGTTTTCCGGGTTTTTCGACCAAAAAGAAACTTCTACAGATATTCTATCAAATAATACCCCCCCCCCGCAAACACGAGAATAATTAAAAGTTATCCACAGGCAAAGATACGTCAAATTCCCACCACGATTCGAAAAAAAATCAGTTCGACGCTTCCTATCACATATCCTATTATCGGAGAGAGAATGATGATAACAGGAAAGATGAACATTGCGCCGTAATGCTCGAGGTATAGTTTTGTTTCTTCTTTCAAGGAAACAAACGCAAAAAGCAATTTTGATCCGTCGAGCGGCGGAATTGGAATGAGATTGAACACGGCCAGCAGAACGTTCACTATCACAATTGAAGTGAATATGATGGCCGTTGCTCCGATACCGGCACCCAAAATACTGCCCCCTCCCAAAATCCCTCGAAAAACAGCAGCAATTTCACTCCCGGAAACACTGCCAATGATCATCAAAATTCTCAAAAATATCCCAAAAACAAAAGCGATGATGACATTGGACAAGGGTCCCGCGACTCCGACGAGCGCCGGGCCATATTTTTGGTTGCTAAGATTATACGGATTGTACGGCACGGGTTTTGCCGAGGCAAAGACAAAAGGCGAATGAAAAAGAATGAGCAGCAATGGCAAAAGTACCGACCCGAAAGGATCAAGGTGTTTGAGCGGATTGAGCGTCAGCCGACCGGCATACTTCGCGGTTGGATCTCCAAGCCACAAGGCCGCAAGCCCATGGGAAACTTCATGGATCACGGCGGACATTATCAAAATTGGGATAATAACAAGAAAATTCATAAAATATTCAAAAATCCTAAAGTTCAACTTTAGGCGCTCCTAAAGTTGAACTTTAGGATTCCTCGGCGCTTGCTAAAAATCTTTTCTTATGATATCGTGAACTTTGTAATAAAGCAATAATCGTGATGTTCCGTATCAAGTGATCAATATTTTCTATTTATTGTTCGCTGCTCGCTGAACACTCAAAAATATGTCTCGAGTCTGCCAAGTCTGCGGCCGCGGACCAAAATCCGCTCAAAGCCGCTCCCACTCCAACATCGCCACCAAAAGAACCATGGCCATCAATCTTCAATCCAAGAAAATCGCCGGCCAGAGAAAAAAAGTCTGCACGAAATGCCTGAAGACAGCAGCCAAAGAAAAATAGCCTCCCAAAAGAGGCTTTTTTTATGCAATGGGAGGGGCTTTAAAAAATCAGGAAAATGAGATACAATAGACTTGGAATTTCAAATAAATTTTGAATGTTAAAATTAGACATGAAACTCTCTATGAAAAAAATAATTCCAATTTCAGTATTTTTATTATTAATTTCCTCACAGGTCGCCCACGCCATCTGTCCCGTCTGCACCGTCGCCGTCGGCGCGGGGCTGGGTCTTGCTGAATGGCTCGGGATTGATGATTCGATTTCCGGACTCTGGATCGGCGCCTTGATCATTTCGATGTCGATTTGGACAATCAACTGGCTGAATGGAAAAAATATCAAGTTTAAAGGCCGAAAAATCCTGATTTTTCTTGCCTATTATCTCATCGTTCTTTTGCCTCTCTATTGGAAAGGCAAAATCGGCCATCCGATGAACCGACTTTGCGGGATCGACAAACTTTTGTTTGGAATAATTTTGGGAACCATTCTGTTTTCCGTGGGAGTCTTGTTTCACAACTATATCCGCAAGAAAAACGGCGATATTTCCTATTTCAAAGGCCAAAAGATCGTTGCGGGAATATTGCCATTGATAATCGCTAGTATAATTCTTTATTTTACGTGCTAAACATATGCCTGACCAAGACAAACTCCAAAAAATCAACGAACTCATCGAAAAAGTGGATGAGATGAAAAAAGCCGACAAGATGGATCTCTCTTCCGATCAAGATTTGTCGATTGCCATTATGAATCTCGCGAGCATCGAAGAACATTTCTTTTTCACCGGCGCCAAGACCGGCAAAACGGAATACTATGATCTTCTCCAAGAAGTGCGAAAAATGCGCGGCGATCTTTTGCGAAAAATCGTAAAAAATCCAGAAGGAGAGCAGTGGTGTATTTCCAAGCACCTACTCGCCGCTTCGATGAGACTCATGGAAGTCGGAACCAAACAGCACAAAGCCGGAAACAAAAAAGAAGCTTCGGAGCTTTTCGAAAAATCATATGACTGCTATTCCCTCTTTTGGGGATTGAATATGAAATTAGTAAATACAGACGACATAAAAAAAATCGACAGCGAGGCCCTCAATGTTCACGACAAGAAAAAGTCCGGATTCATGGGAAAACTGGGCGAGCTCGTGCGAAAAGCGGTCGACTGTTGCCTGGAATAACTTGGGCTTAGCTTTTTCGCAGAGGTCTCTAGCACCGGCAACCAATATGATCAATTCCCTTCGGCCGTACATCCTGAATTTTTGTCGCCCAATCATATCTATCGCCAACAACTTTCCAGTCAACTGCATTCATAAAAGCTGAAATATAATCAGCTTTTTTTGTCCCAAAATCCAGCATATAAGCATGCTCAAAAACATCCATTACCAAAATTGGCTGAGCGCCCGCCAGATGACCGCCGTCATGTTCATTGATCCAGATATTGAACAATTTCTGCGTTGCGAGATCAAAACACAAAATCACCCAGCCGATTCCTCGCATCGCTGCTGTGGCACGAAAATCCTTTTCCCAATCCGAAAAGGTTCCGAAGTCTTTTTTAATTTGCATGACAGAAGAAAATCCCTCGTCGGCCTTTTGTGGTGCAACCGAAAGATTTCCAAAATAATATTCATGCAGTCGCATTCCGTTCCATTCCCAACCGAAACGCCTTTTCAGCTCGGCATATTCCGGCAAAGATGTTTTTTCCTCTTTTTGCATCTTTTCAAGAATATCCATCAACTTGTTGGTATTCGCAATATAGCCGGCATAGAGACCAAGATGATTGTTGAGAAGTTTGTCACTCAGTCCTGCAAGACCGAGTATATTGTCGAAATTTTTGGCTTCGTAATTCATAGATATTTTCTAAAATGCTTATTCCGTCTCAAAACGAATCTTCGCCTTGTGGGTTGTTTCGCCATTCTTTTTCCAAGGCCGGATCTCCCGCGCCCAAAAAACAAAATCTTGTTTTTCCTCGCCGATTATTTTCACTTCTTCCCCCATTTTGATCTGAAGAGGCTCATATTCCAATGTATCGTCGTTTTCTTGCACTTGCCAGGCAAAACCAAAAAAATCCTTGAGCTCAAAGTTTCTTTCGTCGACAATACTCACAATTTCACCGGCCAAAAGTCCGTGCGCCGGCTGGACCCAGATGTCTTTTCGCGCGCTGCAACAAGTCAATTTTTCATATTCCGGCACGCTCGCTGCCACAAAATCCTCGATCTTCTCTCCTGTTCCCAAGGTATGTAAAAACGCACCGAGAAACAAGCTCCCTACGACGCTGAGTCCCACAATGAAATATGTTTCGCGCCGGTATCCACTTTTCGTGTGCTTGAAATTATAATTGGCGATCCAGACAAAGACTGCCAAAAAAACAAGCCACACATAGGGGATGGAAACAAGAATGTGCCCGACAAGACTGGTATGAAGATATTGGTACAGATCCCAATCGTTCGTGAAGAGAATATGCAACATAGTGCAAAACGCGAGCGACCCGATGACAAGCGATATCAAAAAAACAAACCAAATGAAATAATCTTTGAGAAGAAACTGCCAACGGGGTTTGGGAGTGATATGCTCCTTCTTGATCTTCTGAAGTACCTTATCGCTTAGATTGTCCATCCCGGTAGTAGAAATTTGACTTTGAAAAATCAAAGTGAATTTCAGTGGTTATATTATGTAAATTATATATCTATACGCCCTATAGCTATTACTTTTGGTCGAAGACCGGTCAAATTTTCACTACCGGGCATGATTTATTTTCGAAATTCGATCCCCTTTTCTTCGATCGTTTTCTTCAGCTGCTTTTTTGCCCGATTGATGAGCGTGGCGACCGTTCCCAACGGTTTTTGGAGAATGTCAGATATTTCTTTGTAGTCTTTTCCTTCAATAAACTTCAAAACAAGCACTTCCTTGTATTTTTCGTCCAATGTATCGACGAGATGGCGCACTTCTTCGCCTTCGAATTTTCGCTCTGTGTCAAGCGCCAAATCCTCATCCGCCGCGATGAATTTCAAAAAGTCCTCGTCAGCCTCAAACTTTATTACCTGCGGACGGGACTTCGTCTTTCGCCACTGGCTGATCACTTGATTGTGGGCGATGCGGTATATCCACGAGGAAAACTTGAGGCTTTGGTCAAAATCGTTGAGATAGCGATAGGCTTTCACGAAAATTTCCTGCAAAAGATCCTCCGCGTCCTCACGGGTCGAGGCTGAGATGCGCATGATATAGCGGGTAAGTTTTTCCGTATATCGATCGGCAAGGCACGAAAAAAAGTCCTGATTTTCAATTGTCAGGGCGACAAGCTCCTCATCGGTTTTTTCCCCGCATTTTTCCTTATCAAGCATAATTTATTTCGAAACACCGCTTTCTATCCTAATATTCAATGTTAGGATGGCATAATTTTATGCATATATTTTTTTCACTTCTTCTAGCGTCCTGGGATATCTTATATTATCAGGGTGAGAGTGCTCCATACTTGAAGTATCGGAAACTATCTCCCCCCAGACCCTTTCACCTGTTTCGCCCATTGCACATAATTTGTCAATAAGATATTTACGGTACTTTCTTATTCCGCCTCCAGTTTCCAAATGAAACATTTCGTATAAATTTCGACTAATATAAACCGTTTCAAACTTTTTTGGATCATTATTTTCTTTCTCGATTCCCCTTACCATTTCCTCTACATGAGAGTCAATAATATCCTCGCTAATCGGCTTGATTAAAATATCCCTGACCTGATTATCGATTAAACCCAAACGCTTTTTCAGTATCTCGCGAATTGCATTTCTGATTGGGCGGACAACATCTACTCTCATTTCTGTGTCTAATACTATCGCTCCCTTTTCGCGATCAATGGTTTTTTTAACTACTGGCTTACCCGCATATCGGCCAATATTTCCAAAACGACACTCTAATTGTTCCGCATCGACAAAAACAGCCATGTCAATGTCGCTTTCTAGTTTTGTGTCTCCTTTCACCAGCGAACCGAAAAGACAGAAAGAAAGAATTTCTGGATAATCTTTTTTTACTTCTTGAAATGTATCTCTGACTCCCTCTATTCTTTCTTTGGCAAAATCTTCCTTTGAGAGCCTAAACCTTTTTTCTGATTTATTGATTTCCAAAACATTAGTCCCTTAATTTTTTACAACTTCAGTTTCCCCGCTTTTCCCCAACTTTCTATCCCAACATTGAATGTTAGAATGGCATGTTAGGCTGACATAATTCACTCAACAAATCCGCCGTGGCAGTATAATCGACAAACCACTTCATCGTTTTTAGATATTTCTTCCAAGCCGGTAAAGTTCGCTAAATCACCATCAGTCTTAAAGGTATATTTCCATTCGCCATTTATAAACTCTTTCGGTCCGCGAACTGGTATATTATCGCCGGATCCAGACATTAAAGCCGGACGCAAAATAGCGTCATACAGACCTTCGCTTATCTCGCTATTTAGCGTAAAGCCGTAATAATTCATTCCCCAAGCCGGTTTGCCATTTTTATAGACAATTTCTTCGCCGATAAATTTGGTGGTGCCGAAATAGGTATCATGATAAGCCAGGTCGCCTTTTTCAAAATGATAATCGTTGGAACCAGGTCGGAGCGAAGTGGCTTTTTTGACATCCTCGTTGGCATAAGTGTTCAAGTTTGCTTCTTTCAAAAAAACCTCCAAAACATCGATTGGCAAATCGGCGAAATTTGGCAACTGATAATCCGGCGTTCCGCGAGATTTGCCATATTTTGCCATCTCGTCATAATCGGATTTCTCATTGCGATCCAACTTAAAAACTTTGTCTTTAAAAATCACGAAATGATATTTATCATTGCGATAATCAATATACCAACCATGTTCCGGATCGAGTGCTTTGCTTAATTTTTCAGCCAAATCGTCGGCTTTGCCTTCATTGACTTCAATGGCATCCAAAGTCCACTGCGAAAGCCACGGAGTTTGATGTTCATCTGTAACTTTTTCAATTCTCGTTGAAATTATATTCAATTTTTTGAGGACTTCTTTATCCTTTAAAGATTCCTCAATAACATCACCTTTATAATTATTCATATTCAATAAATTCTGTTTCATCCTAACATTGAATGTTAGGATGACATTTCATTATAATCACAACTCCAGTTCCTTCACCTTTTCCCAGCTCCTTTCATCCAACACGACCAGCTTGTTTTCTCCAATCACATAGAGGAAATTGTCGATATATATCGCCCGCTGAGCTTGAATGTCGGACACAGCTTTCACGAGACTCAAGTTATCTCCGGCGTATGAGAAAATATATCCACCCTTTGATCCCGGGAGGAAAAA
>JBAZUC010000034.1:0-8361 GCA_041661585.1 Parcubacteria group bacterium | reverse complement strand
CATTTGCTGGTCAAAGAGTGGGCGGAGAGTCCGGTCGATGAGCCGGCCATTGAGCACCGCCTCGTCGGTCGGTCGGCCTTCGCGCTTGATAAACCGGCTGCCTTTGATTTTTCCGGAGGCATAAAACTTTTCTTCGTAATCAACCATCAAGGGAAAGTAGTTGACCCCTTCTCTTGCGTTGGGACTCATCACAGCGGTGGCCAGCACGACGGTGTCGCCGTATTGGGCGGTGACGGAAGCATTGGCTTGATTAGCCAAAAGACCCGTTTCGACAACGAGTTTTCTTCCGGCAATTTCGGTCTCAAATTTTTTCGGTTCCATAAAAAGTTTTTCCGTCGCAGTGCTAACAAACGAATGACACACAGCCGAAACTAAGGAATAAATTTAGTTGCGCTTGTGTGCGATTGGTTATTAGAACCGGCGGAATATGTTAATTAACCTCTAAATTAAATATTTTTTCTTGCTTTCGCTCAAATTGATGAAATCGTCCGCGGCTTCGATGAGCTTGGCCGATGTTGATTCCGCAAAGGCGATCACTTCGACTCGGCAGCCTTTGGTGTATTGCAAATATTCAACGAGCGGGATATAATCTCCGTCGCCCGTGACAAGAACAATCACATCGAGGTGTTCGGCGAGCTTGATGGCGTCAACAGTGATGCCCACGTCCCAGTCCCCTTTCTTTGCGCCGCCGGGAAATATCTGCAGATCTTTCGTGCGGACCTCATAGCCGGATTTTTGGAGAGCTTCAAAAAAATTCTTCTCAAGGCCTTCAATGGTTTTGATGCCGTATCCGATGGCTCGGATCAGTTTTCGGTTTGCAACGCCGGCTTTCAATATTTCTTTGAAGTCGACTTTCTTTTTGTAGAGGACCTTGGCGGAATAGTACATATTCTGGATGTCCACCAAAACTCCGACTCTTTGCTCTGAAAATTTGCCTGTGGGCATAAAATTATTCTTTGAGTCCCAAATTAGTAACCAATTTTTTGTACCGCTTTGCGTCTTTGCTCTTGAGATAAGTCAAGATTTTTTTCCGCTTGGAGACCATTTTGAGAAGACCGCGGCGGGAGTGGTTGTCTTTTGTATTTTTTTTGAGATGGCTTGTGAGCTTTTTGATCTGCTCAGTGAACAGCGAAATCTGGACTTCCGGGGAACCCGTGTCCTTTTCGTGAGTTTTGCTCGTTTCAATCACTTTGGTTTTTTTCTGCTTCGTGAGGGTCATAGGATGTATGCTTTTAGTGCTTATTTTGTTGACTTTATAATACTATTAAAAAGAATATTTGGCAAGGAATGACTTTTTTTTCCAATTAGACTATCATACATTATGTTATGGAAATAATCAAGGGTTTAAATGATGAACAAAAAGAAGCGGTTCTTGCGACAGGGGGGCCGGTTTTGGTGATTGCGGGGGCGGGATCTGGGAAAACCCGTCTTCTTGTCCATCGGATCGCCTATCTTATCAAAGAAAAAAAGATTTCCCCGAGAAATGTTCTGGCGGTGACTTTCACGAACAAAGCGGCCGGAGAAATGAAAGAAAGGGTCAAAGAACTTCTTCGAGGAGGGTATTTCAGCGAGCCCTGGATGGGGACTTTTCATCATATCTGCGTGCGGATTTTGCGCGTGGAAATCGACAAAATCGGCTACAAAAAAAGTTTTGTGATATACGACGATTCGGACCAATTGGCGCTCGTGAAGAAGATAATGAAGGAAAAAGAGATCAGCGCCGATCAATTCAACCCGCGGGCAATGCTGGCGGTGATCTCGAAAGCCAAGGGCGAACTCCAAAGCGTCGAGGACTATATAACCGGGGAAAGCTTTTTCGAAAGGATCGTCGCGCGAGTCTATGAAGCCTATCAAAAAACTTTGCGGGACAACAACGCTCTTGATTTTGACGATCTAATCCAAAAAACAGTCGAACTTTTCCAAAAATTTCCCGATATTCTTGAAAAATACCAAGATATTTTCCGATACATTCTGGTTGATGAATACCAAGACACGAATCACGCCCAGTATGTCCTCATCAACCTTCTGGCCCAGAGGCATCGCAATCTTTGCGTCGTCGGGGACGATTGGCAGTCCATCTATTCCTTTCGCGGGGCGGATGTCCGCAATATTTTGAATTTCGAACAGGACTATCCCGAAGCGAAAGTCATCCGCCTTGAGCGCAACTATCGCTCGACGCAGAAAATTTTGGATGCGGCCCACGGAATCATTTCCAAAAATCTCCGCCGCAAGGACAAAAAACTCTGGACTGACAAAGCGGGAGAACACAATATCATCGTGAAAAGAATTTCCGACGAGCAAGAGGAAGCGGGATTCATTGTTTCGGAAATTCAGAAAATTTCGGACAAAGACGGTTTGCTCTTCAACGACTTTGTCGTTCTCTATCGCACGAACGCGCAGTCCCGCGCGATCGAAGAGGCGTTTCTCGAAGCCGCAATGCCCTATCGCGTCATCGGAGGCGTGAGATTCTATGAACGGCGCGAGATCAAGGACTTTCTGGCCTATTTGAAATTTGTGAACAATCCGAGCGATGAAATAAGTTTGAGCCGGATCATCAATCTTCCGCCGCGCGGGATCGGGAACATCACTTTGGGGAAATGGATCCGATTTTCACGGGAAAATAATTTGGACTTTGTTTCATCGTCGCGGAAAATGAAGAACGCTGACGGATTGAACGCGGGAAAAATCGACGCGATCGCACAATTCGGGGAAATGATTTATCGCCTGCAAGAAAAAGCGCAAAGGGTTTCTTTTGTTGATTTCATGGATTCGGTCTTGTCGGAAACGGGATTTCAAAAATTGCTTCTGGCGGAAGGCGAAGCGGGACAGATCAGATATGAAAATGTGCGCGAGCTTTTCACGGTCGCGGAAAAATACAAAAATGAAAAAGCGATCGACGGACTGAATTTGTTTTTGGAGGAAGTGGCGCTGGTTGCCTCGACGGACAATATCGACTCCGAAGCCGGCGCGGTGCATCTCATGACGATGCACGCGGCCAAGGGCCTTGAATTTGACACGGTTTTCATTGCCGGGATGGAAGAAGGACTTTTTCCGCATTCGCGCAGCCTTCTTGATCAGCGCGAAATGGAAGAAGAGCGGCGCCTCGCCTATGTCGGAATCACGCGCGCAAAAAGAAGAGTTTATCTTCTCTGGGCGGTGACCCGCAACATTTTCGGTTCGGTCCGCGTCAATGTTGAGTCGAGGTTTTTGGAAGATATTCCGGAAAAATTGAGAGAGAACGCCGAAGAAGGAAAAAAGAGGTGGGAGATGAAATTTGAGGAAAAAAATAAAAAAGGAAAAAATAAACTTAATCAAGAAAAAAAAGATTTTTCCGACGGCCAGCGCGTTCGCCACAATGCTTTTGGCGAAGGCGTGGTCATTTCAACGCAAGGTGAGATCATCACCATCGCTTTCATGAAAGCGGGCATCAAAAAACTTTCCACGGAGTTCGCGGAGTTGGAGAAAGTTTAAAAATATTTTAAATAAAAAAAGCAGGGCTTGACCCTGTTTTTTATTATGTGCAAGAAAAATATTTCCTAATATATAAATCCTCTCACCACCCGGCTGCCTGTGGAAAGGGTGCGGGTGGATTTTTTGCCAAAGCCGGCGTAGTTCATTTCGGAAATTGTGAAGCTGGAACCGCTCACGGATTCGACAAGAGCGACGTGTCCCCATCGGGATTCCGCGCTGACCATGATCGCTCCCGGCCGCGGTGTTCTGCCGGTGGCTTTCCCGGAAGCCTTGGCGTTGGAGAGCCATGCGGAAGCGTTTCCGCCCCATGGGACATATCGTTTTTGGGCGACATACCAAGTACAATAGCCATACGGGAATCGATGGCCGCCTCCGCCTCCGCCAAGCTTGATCGGCGCATAGGAAGAACTTTGAGGCTGGCCGGCAATGGCCAGTTGGGTTCCAGTAGGTCCTGCGGGTGCGACCGGAGAAAGATATCCATCCGGCAGGACAAGCGTTTGACCTTCTTTTAATTGTCCGTCGGCGGACAATTCATTGAAAGCGATGATTTTTTGGGAATCAACGTTGTATTTTTTTGCAATAGCTTCAATGGAGTCGCCTTTTTGAATTTTGTAGCTGGCGCCGGTGACGGGCAGAATAGCGAGCTTGTCGCCCGGCTTCAAAAGAGAGGTATCGGAAAGATTGTTGGCCGAAAGAATCGTGCTCGTTGAAAGGCCAAAAGCAGCGGCAATGGAACTGGCCGTGTCGCCGTCCCTTACCTCATACGTCCTGGTGCCCCTCTTTTCCTTGGCGACAGGTGTCTGCGGTCCAATCGAAGCGAAAAGCATTTGGTTGTCGAGAGTCGGTTCGGGCTGATACATCGAGGCAAAATCTTCAGCTGAATAATAGTCTTCTCCGGCTGAGGAATCGGCAGAACCGGCCGAATAATTGGTATCCGAGAGATGCGCGACAGCAAGATTGTTTTTTCGGGAAGTTTCGGCTGCCAATTTTGTCTTGATAGGACTCGGGCCGCTGTCTTTTCCGGCCAAAGTGTCGAGAATAGATCCATTTCCGTTCTCTCCGGAAGAGACATTGATGAGCGCGACGAGCAAAACACAAAGAGCTACCACAAGGGTAGCCGCATATTTCCGGATCCAGCCGGCGATGAAACATGCATAAGACTTTCGTCTCAAACACTGAGCCATCCGGATCTGGGAGGAATGAATTTTTTGAGCGATCGAATGAAAGTTCTCGCCTTTTAGCAAGGTTCGCAGTTTCCCCCGCTTTTTTTGGGGAAAATCGTTGAAATGGTTACTAATAGGTTTGTCCTCTCTCTTGGATCAGAGGCTCGAATCGGTGCGGCTTGCCTGTCGGTGAGGCAGGAAAAACTGGATAACTGAAGCGATTTCCTTCTGATCCCTAATTGTTACACGGCTACTAGGTTAGCACACCTCTGAATGGTGTCAAGTTATCAAAAGCACAGAAAATGTGGAAATTGGATAAAATTGGCTTGTATAAGGGAAAATATTGCATTGGGCAATTCTTGTGATTTTTGGTACAATTCAAGTCAGGCAGCGCAAGAAGTCAAAATGGACATAAAAAAGCTCAAAACTCAATATTTGGAATACCTCGAGATCGAGAAAGATCGTTCTCAAAAGACTATCGAGAACTATGACCATTACCTCGAACGTTTTTTGGCTTGGGCGCGCATCAGTTCGCCTAGTGATATTACGGATGATTTAGTGAGAAGCTTTCGGTTGCATCTGAACCGCCAAGTGGACGAGAAAGGGCGTCCGCTCAAAAAGATCACGCAAAACTACCACGTAATCGCCATTCGAAATTTTTTGAAATATCTGGCCAGGCACGATGTGAAAACTCTTTCGGCTGACAAAATCGAACTGGGAAAAACCTTGAGAATGGAAGTGGAATTTCTGGAAAGCGAAGAGGTTGACCGGATTTTTGAGGCGGCGGCGGGCTCGGATCTCAAAACTTTCCGCGACCGCGCGATTCTTGAACTGCTCTATAGTTCCGGCTTGCGCGTTTCGGAGCTCACCAATCTCAACCGCGATCAGGTGAATCTCAAAACGCAGGAATTCAGCGTGCGCGGAAAAGGCGGAAAGATCCGGGTGGTCTTCATTTCGGATAGGGCAAAAAATTCTCTTCAAAGATATTTCGACAAAAGATCCGACATTGATCCGGCGGTCTTCGCGCGGATCGGTATCAAGCGTTTGGAAAAAAAAGACAAGGCAGATAATTCTCGTCTCACTCCCCGCTCGATTCAGCGCATCGTGAAATATTACGCGCTCAAAGCTGGCATCGTGAAGGACGTCCACCCGCATACTCTTCGCCATTCTTTTGCGACCGATCTCATCGCCAACGGCGCCGACATCCGCAGTGTTCAGGAAATGCTCGGCCACTCATCGGTCACGACAACGCAAATCTATACCCATGTGACAAACAAACAGCTCAAAGAAGTGCACAAAGCGTTTCACGGGAAAAGGAGGAAATAGAAAAAGCCCTGACACGTCGGGACTTTTTTTGTTGATTTAAATTCTTTTATTTCTCATTTTTCTTTTTTATCTTCTCCGAAAAGCGGGTGAGGCGGTAGGTGACGATGACGACGGTGGCGGTGATGACGGCGGCATAAATGAACATCGCGGTGATGTCACCGGATCCCGCCGTGCCAAAAACTCGCTCAAAAAGTTTTCGCATGGCGTCGTTCCAGGCGAGCGCCGCAACCAGCCCCATCGCGCCGGTCATCAAGGTGATGACTTTTTCAACAAAAAAAACATGAAGTTTTTGCTCCTCGGCTTTGGTCAGTTTTTTATCTTTATCTTCTTTCTTTTCTTCGGGCATAATGGTCAAATGTGAATGCATGATTGATGTTCTTAATATATCAGGACAAAAATATTGACGCAACTCAATTATTACAGTACGCTTTATATGTGAAATTTCTTCTGGGCTTGAAGGAGCGTAGCGATGGGACCGTAGCTCAGTGGTAGAGCGGGCGGCTCATAACCGTTTGGTCATAGGTTCGATCCCTATCGGTCCCACCAAGAATCGTTAATATGGGCAATTGGCTCAGTGGTTAGAGCGCTTCCTTGACATGGAAGAGGTCACAGGTTCGATTCCTGTATTGCCCACCAGAGATATGAAAAAGTTCTTTTCAGGAGGAAGGAGAGACATGGACAACGATACCATTCTAAAGTTATTAGTGATGCTTGGCGCGTTGGGTGGTCTTTTCTATCTGGCGAACCGTTATTACAAAAAAAAGCGCCGTCTTTCTGAAAAGAAATAGGAGAACTTATTTCCCCCCAAAACAAATACCCTGCCAATCAGCAGGGTATTAAAATTTATTGTTTTTTTACACTTTTTCCGGTGTGGCGACAATTGGTTTTTCGAGATCCGCTTCGGCGACTGTTTCCGTTTCCGGTTTTTCAACTTTGGCAATTTCTTGGAAAAACAAAGTCCAGGCGGTTTGCTTGTATGTCTGGAAAATAGCAGAGACGAATAAGATTGCGGCGAGGAAAAGAAGGATGGCGCATCCGAGGAAAATAGCAAAAGCAATTTTGCTCAAATAATAAAATGCAATGCCTGTCGGGATGAGGATGACAAGCGCGATTCCCGCGACAGGCAGGAGAACGATGCTGGCGGCGAGGCTCACGGCAAGAAGGAGAAGTCCGAAAACAATCGAGTGACCGATATTTTTGAGAAGCAGATTGTACCCCGCTTCAATGGCGTTTCGCACGCGAAGACCGGAGAGGACAATATAGAATTCAGCGAAGATTTTGGTGAGAGAGAAGATGAACATGATCGGAATCAAAATCGCGATGGCGAAAATTCCAACCAAAACAGCGCCAAACCAAGACTTTACGGCAACGAGATAGATTATAGGCACCGCGAGAATAACGACGATTATAAATGCAGCCAGAAAAAACAGTACGGTGATTTTGAAAAGCTTTCCAAGATATTTTTTTCCCGATCGCCAACCTTCTTTGAAATTTGTTTTTTTATTTTGGGATACAAGATTGACTGATCTCACAAGTCCGGCTTTGGCGACGAGAGAAATGAGAAACAAAGCTATTCCGATTGCAAAAAGAACCACGGCGGCCGCAAGCGCAATTTGCCAATGATTTTCAAAAAAGTTCTTGGCTGCTTCACCCGGAGCGCCGAATTCATTGTTGTTTTTTGTGTTGATGTTGAAGCTTCCGGGCGACCCAAGCGCCAACAGCAATCCAAACCAAAGTAAAAAACGGTGCTGCCAGACAATCCGGCCGGCTTGCTTCAGGATCTCAATATACGGGACTTGTTTTTTTTGTGGTGTATTATTTTTCGCTATCATTTTTGTTTGTTAACAGCTCATTGAACTCTTCTTGTTCGATAGTTTCTTTTTCAAGAAGAGTCTGGGCGATTCGCTCAAGAGTTTCTTTTTTCTCATTGATGATTTTTTCCGCGGTTTTGTATGCGTCCGAAATGAAGCGCGAAACTTCCATGTCGATTTCTTTGGCGGTCGCTTCGGAATAATTTCTTTCTTCACTCATTTCTTTTCCAAGGAAAACGAGCTCTTCTTTGTGGCCGAAAGTGCGCGGGCCAAGGGTGCTCATTCCATATCTCGTCACCATCTTCCGCGCCATGTCGGTCGCTCTTTCAAGATCATTCGAGGCGCCGGTAGTAACATCTTTGAAAATGATTTTTTCGCTGACATAGCCTCCCAAGAACACGGCCAGTTCATCGATGAAGTAAGCGCGGGTATAGAGCCTCTTGTCTTCCATAGGAGCGCTCAAGGTATATCCGGCTGCTTGGCCGCGGGAAAGAACAGACACTTTTTGCACCGGATCGGCGTTCTCAAGATTCGAAGCCACGAGTGCGTGCCCCGATTCATGATAGGCCGTGATCTCTTTTTCTTTGACA
>JBAZUC010000033.1:0-8389 GCA_041661585.1 Parcubacteria group bacterium | reverse complement strand
TGATAATAAACGACCAAGACCACGAAGTTTTTAACGAGGATATAAATAAGGTAGCAGGAAAAATTGCGGGTGATATTTTATATTTAGATCCGCCATACAACCAAAGGCAATATGCGACAAATTATCATATGCTTGAAACTATCGCAAAATATGATAATCCCAAAATTCACGGAAAAACTGGCTTGCGAGAATATCAAAATCAAAAATCGCTTTATTGTTCAAGAACACAAGTAAAAAAAGCGTTCAAAGATTTAATTTTGAAAGCAAAAACGAAATACATCTTTTTGAGCTATAACAACGAGGGTTTAATGACTTTAGGCGATATTCAAGAAATAATGAGCCTACGGGGCAAATACGGGAATTTTACGAAAGAATACAATAGGTTTAAAGCTGACAAGTCGGAAAATAGAAATTATACAGCGAATAAAACAATCGAATATTTACATTATGTGATTTGCAAAAATATATGAAATTAAAAAAATTTATAATTAAAAATTACAAGTCAATCACGGATAGCGGTGATTGTTATTTGACCGATACAATTACTATTCTCGCTGGAAAAAATGAATCGGGCAAAACCTCTATTCTTGAAGCCTTGGAAGATTTTGACACCGATAACAAGATTAGGGAATCTGCAAAACCAATAAAATTTCCTGACGCCATCCCAGAAATTTCAATCACTTTTATTGTTGAAAAAGATACAATCAAGGAAATTTTTGAAGAAATAAAAAGTCCGCTGAAAGCGACGGCAGATATTGAAATTGAACTAATAAAAACTTTTCCCGATAGTTATTCATTTGGCGAAAGCACCTTACAGAATGAAATTTTTGGTGGTAAAGAAATTGAAAAAATTCAAAAATCCATAAAAGATAAGTGGAATAAAATTAAAGCTACTCATGAAAAATATGAAGCATTGGGCGGTAGTTTATTTGATTTTGAATTTTCAGATTTTGCAAATGAAAAAACGCTTTTTACCAACTTCAAAAATACTACAACACCAAATGTGGCGCAAATTGACGAAAAAGAACGCGACAATTTTTCAAAACTGCTTACTGAAATAGAAACAGAAATAAATAATCTTGAAAATTTCTTTGCTACCGAAACAAAATTTTTGAACGCCTTAAAACAATGGATACCAAATTTTATCCTATTTAATTCATTTGAGGATATTTTCCCGAACAAAATCCCGTTTGCCGAATTGGAAAAAAATGAATGGATTAAAGATTTGTCCGTAATTAGTGATTTGAAAATCACAACAATAAAAGGCACTGATGATAGAGGGAAAGAAAAGCATAAGGACGATATAAACATCAAGCTAAACAAAGATTATGAGAAATTCTGGACACAGGATGTTTCAAATTTAAGCGTTAACTGGGACTCGGAACATCTTTATTTTTGGATAAAAGAGGACGGCTATCCCTTTGAACCAAGTTTGCGAAGTAAGGGACGACAATGGCACCTTGCTTTTTATATCAAGGTTTCAGCACGCGCAAATGAAAATATTCCAAATATAATTTTGATTGACGAACCTGGTTTATTTTTGCACGCCAAAGCACAAGAGGATATTTTAGGTAAACTTGAAGATTCTGCAAAAGCAGTTCAACTGATTTTTTCCACCCACTCGCCATATCTTTTGGAAGCCGATAAACTAAATAGGGTCAGATTAGTTCATCGTACTAAAAAATCAGGGACAGAGATTGAAAATAAAGTTCACGCTTTGGCAGATAAAGAAACTCTTACTCCAATTTTGACCGCTATTGGATTAGAGTTAAACGCTGGAATTTCTGCTTTGGATAAAGTTAATAATGTTGTTGTTGAGGGACCTTCTGATGTTTATTATCTCAATGCTTTCAAAAAAATACTCAATAAAGACAGTGTGAACTTTATTTTCGGTGGCGGATGTGGAAATATGCCATATGTAGGAACAATTTTGCATGGTTGGGGTGGAAAAGTCATTTATCTTTATGATAACGATCAGGGCAAGAAAGACGGCGAGAAAAACTTAAAAGATAATTGGCTAATTACAAAAGATTTAATTCTTTCAGTTTTGAATACCGCAGGGAGTATTGAAGATATTTTCTCGCCGTCCGATTTTAAAAAATTTGTCCTCGGCGATGAAAGTAAAACCTATACCGAGACAAATTCAGAACATTTGAAAAAGACAAAATCGGACAAGGTTTTGCTCGCCAAGAAATTTTTGGAAATTTGCCAAAATGGAACGACAATCAGTTTGGATAAAACGACTATGGACAATATAACCAAACTGATTGAGAATATAGAAAGCAAGTTTTAATTCCGCCGAAAAAAAGAATCGTCCCAGCGAGGGCGTGGCGGAAGGGGGGTTTGGGGGGAATTCCGCCACGCCCGAGCGAATACAAAAAGCGGACAGCCCCGCCGTCCTGCTCGTTAAGAGCAGAACCCCGCAAAATAGTTTTCTTTTCCTTTTAGAAGAAAAAAGTCGGCGCGCGCAAATTAAAAAATGTGAAGAAAACTTTTTTGCGGGGTGGCGAGGTTTCCGAGCGACGGCGGGGCTGGCTTCCTTATTGGGGGTTTTGCTCAAAAAATGTTCGAACATCAATCAAAAAACACCGCTAGATGTCCAAGTTCGAACCGAAGCAAAATAAGGGTATTCGGCTAAATTATTAGCATGAAGCTCAAGAGCGATAAATTTCGTAAAACTAGAGGTGGCTATGCCAGACTGCTGAAAATAAGCTGCGAGAAGTGTGGTTCCTCGATTTGTCTCTATCAAAAAGATGGTCCTGGCAACCTGCGCCGGATGTACATTGATCGAATAATCGATCCTACGGTTTCGATTTCTCGAAAAGACCTCTCTTGCCCGAAAAGTCATCTGCTTGGAGTCAAAACAATTTACGAAAAAGAAAAGCTCCAGCTTTCCGGCTCTTTGTTGATTCGGTAACAAAGAAGGTTGTTAAGAATAAATAACATGTCAATCAAAATCACTTATTTCGTACACGGCACCACAACTGATAACGAGCAGCATATTTCGTCTGGCTGGAAGGATGTGGAACTTTCGGAACTTGGCATACAGCAATCAATCGCTCTCAAAGACCAAACCAATGACCAAAAATTTGATGTAGTTTTCTGCTCTGACTTAAAGCGTGCTCACGATTCTGCAAAACTTGCCTGGGAAGGTGTATATCAGATCATTCCTGATGTAAGACTGCGAGAATGTAATTACGGCACTCTAAACGGTGCATCCTCAGATATTGTCGAGTCAATGCAGGAGGAAGAATGTATCGAAAAGCCATTTCCCGAGGGCGAAAGTTATGAAGACGTAAAAGCTCGTGTTGCTGATTTTCATGAATTCCTAAAGAAGAATTATGACGGCAAGCATGTGGCCATTGTTGCCCACAAAGCACCACAGCTATCACTTGACGTGCTTCTGAAAAGAAAAACATGGAAGCAAGCTCTTTATGAAGATTGGCGTAAAACCAAATCCTGGAAACCGGGATGGAAGTATGAACTCAAATAAATATGGTCATTTGATCGTATACCTGAAAAGGGTATCGAACCTTCCCGATTTTGTTAACGAGTACCCGAGTTTAGAAAATCGCAATCATGTGTATGGCGGGACCTCCCTTTCCGTCGGATGTCCAAGATGGGCCCCTTGCTGAATGATGTGCCATGGTGTCGTATGCTATAATAATTCAATATGAATAGAGATGAATCGATAGGATCAGGGGGTCCGATAGAACCGGAAATTCTTCCTTCGCAAGAAGAAATCGCATCAAGTGAAGATGGTCCCGAGCGCGTTGAACGTAAGATTAGAATATCGTTAGAGAAACTTTCGGGCTATCCGGACGATCAACTGCTCGCGGTGTATCCCGAATATGCGTTTAACAGGTCCGACATTCAAAAAGGGGAGCCACTCGTGGTGATGAGCGTTGCGGAAATTCGTGCGCGGGTTCTCGCCATGAGCAATTCGCAAACGAATTCTGCCGGCGAATGGGTTGGGGGCGAACTGTATCCGCAGGGAATCATTATCGTATACGACGATTTGCCACCAGGCACCACTTCGGAAAAAGCGAGGAAGCGATGGGTGGAATTTCACCGCCATATCCGCGAACGCAAGAACGAGGACGACGGAGATTTTTTGAGTAGTATAACGACGCCGGAATATCGCTCCGCGATAATTGAAGAGGCAAAATTTTCCGGGTTGAACGAGTTGCGAGGATTGCGCGAAGATCATGTGATTGCCATCCGGCTCATACACGATGATCACCTTTTCACTGTCACCGTTGGGGAATTGCGCAGAGCAATAGAAACCATGGAAGATCCCACGAATGAGGTATCTTTTGGCGGGGAACTTAGATTTTTTATTGATGCCTATGAGCATAGCGAGCTGTTTGTTGAGCGAGCTCGCACCGAAGTGACTATCCGTGACGCAGGGGTAAGAAATGAATATCTCCAACTCGTCGCTTCTTATGCTGATGACGAGCTCATCACATGGGTACATCCGAATGAATTGCATGATTTTGCGACAGGGAGAAAGATGATTATGCAAAATACTGCCGGGGCATTGCGAAGAAGATTGCGTGAGGCGGATCACCACGAGCTTGAATGGTTTGCGCATGCGGGAGGGCTACGAATCGTTGCGATAGGAGATGTTGATCTGGAAACCCTCGGGCGAGAGTTTCATGAGGCAGAAGCCGTATTTCATGATGCGGTTGAGGAAATTGTTGATCGGATGTCCGATGAGCGTGAGGTGAGAGTGCGTGATCGCATGAAAGGGGAAAAGCGCAAAGAGAGAATAAGAATCCGCCAGGAAAAGCGTGGTATTTAAACACATGGAAAAGATCGTGCGGCATTCGGAATCGTACGCTGATGGAATTGAGGGGAATAGAGACAAGGGTGGTTTACGTAATCGCACCGTATGGGGTGCCGGCGTATTGAGGCTCAGAGAGCTACGCGCTCCGAAGAATATTATTGAACATGAAAGTAGGCGCTCGCAAGAGAAGTTGTTGCGTTTGTTGCGCGAGGAATGGAATCGCACGTTTTCAACTGGTGTTGCCTACAAGGAATTCAAGAAACTCATGGAGGTAGCGTTTGAGGATGAGGGATTTCTGGAAACTCTTCAGGCCGATGAGGAGTGCCGAGAATATGTACTGGCGGGCGGTGAAGATGAAGGATATGATGATGTGAGAGAATATGTCCGCGACCGAAAAGCAGGTATTGCCGATCCGGAAAATCCTTATGATGAATATTCGCTTCTTGCCGATGCTCTCGTGAGAGGATATATTTCGCGGATGTCCGATAAGGCGTATCAATATGTGCTTAACATTAACGCAGAGCTACACGACGTGCGGAGAGCCGAGATTGAAAATAAGATACCGGAATTGAAGGAAAGATTTTTGGCAAAAATCAGATTATGGATTAAAGAACAAAAGATTCCGATTACCGACGATCAATTGGATGCGCGAATCGCGGATCTTGAATTTGATGTTATGGATCCGTTTTCCTCGCGCTATGAAAAGGCGATGGCGGGATGTTTTCTACCCTCCACGAATCATGTAGTGCTCGCATCATCCAACGCCGGCGCATACTTGCCCCATGTGTTTGACCACGAAATGTTTCATGCAATCAGTGGAAGAACTGACGAAAGAGAGAGTGATGAGTATGACGAAGAAGCAAGACTGGATAGTGTAAGATCGGGTGTCAGTTTCGACTTCCTGTTTTCTGAGGGCGATCAGAGCGAATCTTTCAAGCTTATTAGACGGTTCTCCTGGCTCAATGAAGCCATCACAGAGGGTTTAAATGTTGCGCTCAATTCTGGCGAGAATTATGAGGGTGTGTATCGGAAGGAGAGAGATCTGTATGAGCTGATCAGGACATCTGGTTCAATCCAGCTACCCGAATCGGTATTTCTCGGAGCATACTTTGAGGATTATGATCCTGACGCGCCTGCGAATGTGCCGAAATGGAAGGAGTTGGGCGAAGCTATTGCCTCCGCATACCAGCCCGGTTTTTTGGTCAAACTTGATCAATATATTGAGAAGCACGGCATCCAAGAGGCGATCCGGGTATTGAAATCGGATTGGCGGGAAATTGTTGGATAGTGGCGCACTGTCCAGCCTCAAGCACCCAGCCCTCGTACTCTTATCATGCTATACTTAACCCAATGAAAGGATTTATAGGATTTATTCGCGAACAGGGAGTGGTAGGACTTGCTGTCGGTTTTCTTTTAGGTGGCGCGGTGTCCAAAGTGGTTTCGGCGCTGGTTACCGATATAGTGAATCCATTATTGAGCATTGTGATTGGTGCTACCGAAGGGCTCAAATCAGCATCGTTCAATATTGGTTCAGCCAACATACTTTACGGCGACTTTGTCGCCGTCCTCATTGATTTTGTTGTCATCGCGCTCGTCGTATATTTCGGGGTCAAAGCGCTTGGATTTGATAAGCTGGATAAGAAGAAAGAATAGCCACTGAGGCGCATATATGAGGGCTTGCAACTATTAAAAGAGGGGATATACTGGTGATATGACAGAATTAAAAGACGCGGGTTTTGATCCCGATAAAACAGGGGAGGTTCCTTTGCCGGAGCATGAGCATCCGAAGTCGGAGCAACGCGTTCCATTGTTTGATCCGGACGCTACAAAGGCATACGAAGTCAAAGCATTAGGGTTGAGTATTACAATTGATAAGCGCGAAGAGGATCCGCAGTTTATTTATGATGTGACGATAACCAACGCGGCTGGAGAAACGAAAAAAGTCAGGTATCCAGAAAACCACCTTGTCGCACTCCTCGAATCAGGCATGACTCTTCAACAAGCAGGTTTTCGCCCCGGAGATAAGGTGTTTGGGAAATCCAAAGACGAAAAAGACGTACTATATCGTATCGTTGGTTCAGTGAAAGATTCAGATGATATTTTATTAGAAGAATTTAATATGCAAGGGGAAAATATAGGTTACTTACAAGTGCGCCGGAAAGATTTTTATGAGCTCAATTCTCCTGCAACGAAAAAATTACAAGACACAGTGCTTGATTTATTGGGATCTTAATTTAGTGGTAAAGATTTCATGATCTAAAAATCCCTCGCCGATAAGCGAGGGATTTCTGTAGGTAGTGCCCAGCGCGGGAGCAGACCATCCACAAATGAATTGCGAATAAGTAAATAACCCCTTCCGATGTTTTTGGAAGGGGTTATCGTTTTACGACTTACTGAACAGCAACTTTCCAAGTTCCTTGGAACGCTGATATGCGGCGCGCACCGCCCTCAAGAATGCCGCCCGAATGCGTGCCATCTCAAGTACGTACACGGCGGCGCAGGTGGCGATGTGACTTCGTTGCGAAGCTGTGCGAGGTGGACTCCCGACTGGCGCGCGTATGCCACAGATCCCAGAACTGTCTGGAGCACCATGCGTTCCGCAAGGTGACGGGGGAGGCCAATGCCAACGCCCGCGTCAACAAGAGATTCCATGAAGAGATACGCGTACGCGGGACCCGTGCCCGAAAGGGCGGTCGCCATGTCCAAGTACGCTTCTTTTTCCACAAAGAGTTCCTCGCCGAGCGCTTCCAAAAGTCCTTTGGCGCGCTCCTTGTCGTCTTGCGTGACGGCCTTAGCGCATGTCCACACGGTCATGCCCTGACCGATGCGTCCGGGTGTGTTGGGCATCGCTCGCACAATGCGGTCGGTGCCGAGCGCTTTCACGATGTCACCGAGAGCGATTCCCGCCACGATGGAAATCACCAGCGTGTTCTCGCTGACGCCATCCTTAATGTCTGCGAGCATTTCTCCCATCACCCGCGGCTTTACCGCGAGCACGAGGACGCCTGCCTTCGCGGTTTCTTTGTTGCCGACGACCGTGCGGATGCCTTCGTACCGTTCCGTGAGCTCTTCGCCCCGCTCGGCGCGGAGCCCGGACGCGATGATCTGCGTGGGTTCCACGAGCTTGAGCCGGAGGAGTCCGGCTATCATCGCCTCCGCCATCTTGCCCCATCCGACGAATCCGACGCGCATGCCATTCAGCATTATTCTCTCCTATTCGGTTGACAAAGAACTGCTATGGAGGATTTTGTCCTCCTCATAGCGTTCGTTTATTGTTTCAACCGCTAAAAGGAATACAAAAGCCCTGCCAAATGGCAGGGCTTTTGTAGGAGAAGTGATGCGTTGCGTTATGCGCGAGAAAAGCCCTGCCTTGTGGTCGGGGCTGGCGGTACTATGCAGACAAAAATATGTACCTTCGCTTCGTTCATAATGATATTAGAGAGTATAGCGTTCCCTCGCGCCATGTCAACACATGCGTGCCCTTATTCCAATGTTCTTGAGAACATTGGAATAAGGAATTTTTAACCAACTAATCAAATCAAAATTTTCTGCGTGGTGCCGAGGGCGAGATTCGAACTCGCATGGGATATTACTCCCAAA